>JALVFC010000138.1 GCA_027030285.1 Thiotrichaceae bacterium
GACGGTTTGCAGGGCTGTTGGAACGAAATGTCATGGTTTTACTCCATTGTGGTTAAAACCATGAAGATAGAATAGAATCAGGAGAATGTGGAAGGTAAGGGATTCTCCGCGTTAGCGGCTTCGTTCAACAACCCCACTTACATAGATGACGAAGAGTGCGACATGATTGAAAGCCTGAATCAGGCGATTGATACGGGTACGTTTAAAATTGCTCCCCAACAACATAGAGAAGAAAAACAGGCATTTTGGCAACAGGTTGTTAAAAATACTGAAAAACGCAAAGCCATTACCTTGCGACTACAAAACCGTGATATTACGCGCCTAAAAGTAATAGCACGTAGAAAAGGGCTACCCTATCAAACGTTTATTGCCTCAGCATTACATCAACTTGCAAATGGAGATTTGATAGAGCGTTAATGGAAAACAAGTCAGCGCGGTAGGCCGGGTAAGGCATGCCATCTGACGAAGGTGTTTGAAGCACGCACATAGTCGGATGGCGCAAGCTTTTCCGTATATGGTCTCCTCCATTTTTGCAAACAATAATTTCATTAGGGTGTGTCGCCTAAGCGCACATCCAATACAAAATTCTAATGCCTGAAATGCCGCATACCGGTAAAGACCATTGCCATGCCGTGTTCATTGGCTGCTTCAATGACTTCATTGTCGCGCATGGAGCCGCCGGGTTGGATGACGGCACTTATGCCGGCTGCTGCTGCCTGGTCGATGCCGTCTCTAAAGGGGAAGAAGGCATCTGATGCCATGGTTGAGCCGGTGACTTGAAGTCCGGCGTGTTCGGCTTTGATGCCTGCAATACGCGCGGAATTGACGCGGCTCATTTGCCCTGCGCCTACGCCTATGGTCATTTCATTGCTGGCATAGATGATGGCGTTGGATTTGACAAACTTGGCGATTTTCCAGCCGAATAGCAGGTCGCGCATTTCTTCTTCAGTGGGCTGTCGTTCGCTGACGACTTTTAGTTCGTTGCTGAGGAGCAGGTCTGCATCCTGTACTAGCAAGCCGCCATTCACACGTTTGTAGTCGAGTCGGGGTTGTGCTTCGGTAAAATCGCCACAGGCTAACAGGCGTACATTTTTCTTGCTGCTGACGGCTTCGATAGCAGCGTCAGAGACACGCGGGGCGATAATGACTTCGACAAATTGCTTGTCTACGATAGCTTGTGCAGTGGTGCCGTCCAGTTCCTGGTTAAAGGCAATGATGCCGCCAAAAGCGGATTCCGGGTCGGTGCTAAAGGCACGCTCATAGGCATCCAGCAGGTTGCTGCCATAGGCTACGCCACAGGGGTTGGCGTGTTTGACTATGACGCAGGCGGGTTTGTCAGTGAATTGTTTTACGCATTCCAGTGCAGCATCGGTATCGGCAATATTGTTATAGGAGAGGTCTTTGCCCTGAAGCTGGGTTGCCGTAGCTATGCTGGCTTCGTTGACACGGTGTTCTACATAAAAGGCGGCGCTTTGATGGGGGTTTTCGCCGTAGCGCATCTGTATAGGTGTTTTGATAAATTGCTGGTTGAAGGTGCGGGGGAAGCGGTTTTCCTCCTCACCTTCGGCCACATTAACGCGCTTGCCCAGATAATTGGCAATCATGCCATCATAATGTGCGGTATGTTCAAAGGCTTTTACTGCCATATCAAAGCGGAAGTTGTGGCTTAATGCGCCGTTATTATCTGCCAGCTCCTGTTCCAGACGAGGGTAATCAGCCGGGTCTACGATAATGCCGACATTGGCATGGTTTTTGGCACTGGCACGTACCATGGTGGGGCCGCCAATATCAATGTTTTCTATTGCATCTTCCAGCGTGCAATCGGCTTTGGCAACGGTGGCTTCAAAGGGGTAGAGGTTGACGATAATCAGATCAATGGGTGGGATGTCATGTTCTGCCATCACTGCGTCATCAGTACCGCGTCTGCCCAGTATGCCGCCATGGATTTTGGGGTGCAGGGTTTTTACACGACCATCCATCATTTCCGGGAAGCCGGTATAGTCCGAAACTTCTACCACGGGTATTCCGTTATTTGCCAGTAGTTTGGCGGTGCCGCCAGTGGAGAGGATTTCTATGTCTCTGGCATGCAGACTGGTTGCCAGCTCAATAACGCCGGTCTTGTCGGAAACGCTGATTAATGCTCGGCTGACGGGGCGTGTTGTTGGGTTTGATGCGGCTGTCATAATTTTTCCTGTTTTAATATCAATTGTATTTGTAGCTATGGTTTCCCATATCAGGCTAATCTGGAAACCAGTACATGGTTTACTTCATTCAGCGGGATGTTTTCTGCTTCGCTGCCAGTGCGTGCCTTGTATTCCACTTCATTGTTGCCTAGTCCTCTCTCGGAAATCACCAGACGATGTGGTATGCCGATTAATTCCAGGTCGGCAAACATGGCACCTGGGCGCATATTGCGATCATCCAGCAATACGTCATAACCTGCCTGCACGAGTTCCTCATAAAGCTGGTCGGCTTTGGCTTTAACGAGCTCGGATTTATGGTAATTAATAGGCACAAGAGCGAGCTGAAAGGGTGCAAGTGCAGCAGGCCAGATAATGCCGCTGTCATCATGATTTTGCTCAATCGTGGCAGCGACAACCCGCGATACACCAATGCCATAGCAGCCCATGGTCATGACCTGCTCCTTGCCATTTTCGTTGAGCACGGTTGCTTTCATGGCGGCTGAATATTTCTTGCCTAGCTGGAAAATATGTCCCACCTCGATACCGCGTACAATTGACAGCGTACCTTTACCATCCGGGCTTGGATCGCCTTCCACTACATTGCGGATATCCATAAACTCGGGTTCTGGAATATCGCGCACCCAGTTGGCGTTGATCAGGTGTTTGTCATCTTCGTTGGCGCCGCAGACAAAGTCCGCCATGACGGAGGTGGCATGGTCAGCAATGACTCTGATGGACAGCCCCAGAGGGCCTAGAGAACCTGCACTACAGCCAGTAATCTGTTTGATTTGTTCATCAGAGGCAAAGGTGAGCGGGCTGGCTATGCCCTCAATCTTTTCTGCCTTGATTTCATTGAGTTCGTGATCACCGCGCAGCAGCAGTGCAATGACATCATCGTTTTCACCTTGTACAAATAGCGTCTTGATAATCTGTTCGGGGTTTACCTTGAGAAACTCGGCAACTTCCTCAATGGATTTAACGCCAAGTGTGTCAATTGTTTCAAGCTCGGCAGCGGGGGCAGGGCGGGGCGTTGCTGGTGCAACTGCCTCGGCTTTTTCAACATTCGCTGCATAATCGGAGCCATCCGAGAAAGCAATGGCATCTTCGCCAGAGTCTGCCAACACATGAAATTCATGCGAATCATTACCCCCGATGGAACCTGTATCCGCTTCAACAGGGCGAAACTTTAATCCCAGGCGGGTGAAAATGGCACTATAGGCAGCGTGCATGGCATCGTAGGTTTCCTGCAGGGATTCCTGCGTCAGATGGAAAGAATAAGCATCTTTCATCAAAAACTCACGCGCGCGCATGACACCAAAGCGGGGGCGAACTTCATCGCGGAATTTGGTTTGAATCTGGTAATAATTGACTGGCAGTTGTTTGTAGCTGGTCAGATCCTTACGTGCATAATCGGTAATAATTTCTTCATGCGTTGGGCCATAGCAGTAATCACGCTGGTGCCGGTCTTTCAGGCGCAACAGCTCTGCACCATATTGTTCCCAGCGACCAGATTCCTGCCAGAGTTCTGCGGGCTGCACAGTTGGCATGAGTAATTCCACAGCACCTGCTCGGTTCATCTCCTCACGAACAACAGTTTCAACTTTGCGCAGTATACGTAAACCCAGCGGCATCCAGGTATACAGACCGGATGATAAACGCCGGATCATACCAGCCTTAAGCATAAGCTGGTGGCTGATGACTTCAGCATCGGATGGAGTTTC
>JALVFC010000139.1 GCA_027030285.1 Thiotrichaceae bacterium
CATACCGATGGCACTCTCTGGAGTTACCTTTGGTTTGCTGCTTACACAAAGCCCGTTAAGTCTGTATACCCTGTATGGTGTGGTTGCGCTGGCAGGGATTGCCGTGAATGGTGCCATTGTTTTGATATCTGCCGCCAATGACCGACGGCAACAGGGCATGAGTACACTGCATGCGATTATCTTTGCAGCGCGTAGACGGGTTATCCCTATTATGATAACTGCACTGACGACTATCGCGGGGCTGTTCTCGCTCTCAATGGGGTTAGGCGGGCATTCATTGATCTGGGGGCCGGTAGCAACCGCCATTGTTTGGGGTGTCGGTTTTTCAACGATTTTATCCTTGTTTACTATCCCTGCTTTGTACCTGCTAGGCGTTGGCTGGAAAGAGCGCAGGAGGTTGAGACAGATGCAGCTAACAAAATCAGATGTGTAGATCTGTTATATCTCGTACCCTCGCTCCAGCGTCCAGATGAGGGCATGGAGTTAGCTATTGTAACGAAGCAAACGGGATGCTGGAGCATCCCGTATGTATTCCCACGCTGGAGCATGGGAACAAGGGGGCTGGTTGCATTCAGTATTTACCTACGCTTGCGTTTAACGGGGGCAATCTTGCTAATGCGTAACTGCTGTCCGGCAACCCATGCCTTTTTCAAGGTTTTATAAGTTTCCTTTGGCATGCCTTCTGGCAGGTCAACCGTGCTGTGATCTTCATTGATTACAATACGTCCAATATACTGGCTATCAATTTCTGCTTCATTGGCAATCGCACCTACTATGTTTCCTGGTCTGACATTATGCTGTCTGCCCACTTCGAGTCGGTATCGTTCCATGCCTTCTGGCAGCGCTTCTGGAGCCTGATCAGCTCGTGGTTGTCTTTTGTTTTGGCGCGTGCTGCGTTTATCTTGACCACGGCTTCGGTCAGTCTGGTCACGTCGTTGCTGGCGTGGCTGATCCTTAACAAACAAAGGTGTATTGCCTTGTGCCAGCTTAACCAGTGCGGTAGCTATTTCAATGGCGGGTACATTATGCTCTTGCTGATATTGCTCGATAATCTCCCGATATTTAACCATTGTTGTGTCATTACTATCTGTACCGAGCGCTTCGGTGATTTTGTCTTTAAAGCGTTCTACACGCAGCGTATTAATATCGGCAGTTGAGGGCAAGGTCATTTTTTCAATCGGTTGCCGGGTTGCGCGTTCGATATTCTTTAACATGCGCATTTCGCGGGGAGCTACAAACAGGATAGCCTCGCCTTTTCTGCCAGCCCGTCCGGTGCGCCCGATGCGGTGGATATAGGCTTCTGTGTCATAAGGAATGTCATAGTTAATCACATGGCTGATGCGCTCTACATCCAGTCCTCTAGCGACAACATCGGTTCCTACCAGAATATCCAGTTGACCTTTTTTGAGCTTATCGACAATTTTTTCTCGCTGGTTCTGGGCGATATCACCATTTAAGGCTGCCGCAGCAAAGCCTCGTGCCTGTAATTTGTCTGCCAGCTCAAGTGTGGCATTTTTGGTGCGTACAAAAATAATCACCCCTTCATAAGGCTCGGACTCGAGAATACGGGTGAGGGCATCGAGCTTGTGGAAACCACTTACTTTCCACATGCGCTGGCGAATGGTAGCTGCAGTAGCTGTTTTTAGCTTGATAGTGATTTGTACAGGCTCGTGCATAAAGCGGGTTGCAATATGCCGAATCTGTTTAGGCATGGTGGCGGAAAACAGTGCAATTTGCGGTTTGCCAGGGATTTCTTCCAGAATCCATTCCACATCGTCAATAAAGCCCATGCGCAGCATTTCATCTGCTTCATCAAGCACCAGACATTGCAGGTTATTCAGTTTAAGACTGTTCCTGCGCATATGATCCATAATTCTGCCGGGTGTACCCACCACAACATGCACACCGCGTTTCAGCTTGCGGAGTTGGATATCATATGACTGTCCACCGTAAATAGGCAGGATATGTAAACCTTTAATATGATGTGCATATTGTTGAAATGCCTCGGCTACCTGTATGGCAAGCTCACGGGTGGGAGCCAAAACCATAACCTGGGGATTGGCATTTTTGATGTTGATATTATTAAGTAGTGGCAAGGCAAAGGCAGCCGTCTTGCCAGTTCCCGTCTGCGCTTGCCCGAGCACATCCTTGCCCGCCAGCAAGGGTGGGATGGTTTCTGCCTGGATGGGAGTGGGAATTTCATAACCAACCTCATCCAGTGCCTTGTTGAGTGCTTTGGAAAGGTGTAAATCCTGAAAACTCAGGTTGCTGGAAGGGGTGTTCGTAGACATAGGATAGCGCAGGGGTTAGTTGTTGGGCGGGCAATGTAACATAAAATGACGCTAACGACCTGGTTTCCGTTATTTTGCCCGCTATTTTGCCAAATCTGCCCCAACTATTTTACTGATCGGAATTTTGCAAATCATAAAACTCACGCACAAAGTCAGCAAAACGCTGCTCTGCAATCGCTTCACGGATATCACGCATTAACGCCTGATAATAATAAAGGTTATGTATGGTATTCAGTCGTGCACCTAATATCTCACCGCATTTGTCAAGATGACGCAAGTAGGCGCGGGAATAATGCTGGCAGGTATAACAGCCGCAGGTCTCATCAATCGGGCGTGTGTCGTGCTGGTGTTTCGCATTGCGCAGGCGTAATGACCCAAAACGGGTAAAAATATGGGCGTTACGGGCATTGCGGGTAGGAATGACGCAATCAAACATATCAATACCACGTTTTACTGCCTCTACAATATCCTCGGGTTTGCCTACCCCCATCAGGTAGCGTGGTTTGTCGGCTGGCAATAAAGGGACTGTCGTCTGCAGAACCTTGATGCGTTCTTCCTCAGGTTCACCAACCGACAAGCCACCGATGGCAAAGCCATCAAAACCTATCTCCTTGAGGACTTCCGCAGAGTGTTCACGCAGATCGTCATACATGCCACCTTGCACTATGCCAAACAATGCTGATGGGTTATCGGCATGGGCAAGCTTGCTTCGCTCTGCCCAGCGCAAGGACAACTCCATGGATTCCCTGGCTTCGTTGTGGCTTGCAGGGTAGGGCGTACACTCATCGAAAATCATCACAATATCCGAGCCCAGTTCACGCTGCACCTGCATGGAGGATTCCGGGGTCATGACAATTTTGTCGCCATTGACCGGTGAACGAAAGGTGACACCTTCTTCGCTGATCTTGCGCATTTCTGCCAGCGAAAATACCTGAAACCCACCGGAATCTGTCAGAATCGGTTTTTGCCAGTGCATAAAATCATGCAAATCACCATGCTGCTGAATAATCTCCGTACCCGGGCGTAACATTAAGTGAAACGTGTTACCAAGAATAATCTCGGCACCGATGCCCTCCAGCTCTTCTGGGGTCATGGCTTTAACGGTGCCATAAGTGCCAACCGGCATAAAAGCGGGTGTTTCAATTGAACCACGTGGAAAAGTAAGCTGTCCACGCCGTGCGGTTGAATCTGTTTCGCTTACAGTGAATTGCATAAATGACATTGGTTTTCCTTATTTATGATCAGGATAGAGAGAAATAGTGTTGCGTAAAAAACACACTATTAGTAAGTGAATATATTATAATATAATAATCATTTAGTAATCATGAGCTTATCAGGTGTTGCAGTTTGACAACAACCCTAAATACTGCCACTATTAGTCCTGAACTAATGAATATTCTAAACTAATTCAACCAAAGGAGCATACATATGCGCACAGTATTTAAACCAACCGTACTGACGGTTTCAATGATAGCGGCTTTTGCCTCTTCATCTGTTATGGCAACGAATGGTCTGGCACCTACTGGGCTAGGGCAGGTTCACAAGGCAATGGGGGGAGCTGCCGTTGGTAACCCTGAAAATACGACATC
>JALVFC010000140.1 GCA_027030285.1 Thiotrichaceae bacterium
TTTCCGGTACGACTGCCCGTTTGTTTTTACAAATCGTTCGTTAAATGGCAAGATATACTTGTATTAAAAGAAAAAAATACCTTACACCATCAAACAAAATGCTAGCCAGCCCAGATGCACAACACATCCTTATCGTTGACGACGACCCTCTTCTGCAGTCGTTTCTGGAAGACTATCTTTCTCAACATAACTACAACGTCACTTTTTGCAAGCAGGGAGAAAACATGGAATCACTGCTGCAAACAACTCCGGCTGATCTTGTTATTCTGGATATTTTACTGCCCGGGAAAGATGGCTTCTACTGGCTGGACTGGTTGAAAAACAACCATCCTGCTGTCAAAGTTATTATGTTATCTGTTAAAAATCAGGATATTGACAAAATTCAGGGACTGGAGTCCGGCGCTCAGGATTATCTTTGCAAGCCCTTTAATCCAAGAGAGCTACTGGCAAGAATCAATAATTTGTTACAACACACGTCAGTCAGCAGTTCCGTTATTTCATTTGGTGCTTTTCGCTTTGATACTGCAAAAAAAGTTCTCACAAAGGATGATAAAATCATCAAACTCACCAATGCAGAACTGGTTTTTTTAAGTTACCTGTGCAAAAAACATAATCAGCTTGTTACTCGCGATGACCTCTCACATGCGCTCCGCGGCAGTACCCATAATCCGCTGGATCGCAGTATTGATGTGCATATCAACCGTCTGCGCGGTAAAATAGAAAACGACCCTTCCACACCTCGCTATATCCGTACCATCTGGGGAAAAGGTTATCTTTTTCAATGTAATGAATAATCACCTATGCAACCCGTTCGCTGGTTTAATATTAGTAATGCGCATATTGCTTATCTTGCATCCCTGCTGTCAGGCATTATTCTGGTCGTTGTTCTGTACGGCTCTGTTCCCACAGCCCGACTCTATGGCTGGCTTATCCTGAATGTTCTGAGTATTGCACTGAGAATCTGGTTTGCTCGCTTGCAGCCCTACCCAGAGGACAAACTCAAGAACAATAAGTATCGAAAATTACTTTTATTGACTGGCATTGCCATATCAGGTGTCGTCTGGGCATTATCAGCATGGTGGTTATTCCCACAAGATGACATTATTCGCCAAACCTTCCTCATTTTCGTATTGATGGGGATGACTGCTGGGACACCCGCCACTTCTGCACCAAACACGCTAGCTTTTTTATGTTTTACTCAACCTATATTACATACGCTGTCACTTCGTTTTGTGTATGAAGGCACTCATGTCTTTTATATCATGGCGATCCTCACTCAGATTTATAATTTAGCACTCCTCATCACTTCTCATAACTTTGCAAAAATTGATCAAAGCTTGCGTATTGCCAAAGAGGCGGCAGAAGCTGCCAGTCTGGCAAAAAGTGAATTTCTTGCCAATATCAGCCATGAAATTCGCACCCCCATGAATGCTATCGTGGGTATTAACCACCTACTCAAACAGAGCAATATCAATGCATCCCAGCAGGATCTGATCGAAAAGTCACTGACAGCTTCCAGAACATTGCTGAGCAATATTGAAAATATTCTTGATTATTCGAAGATTGAGACACAGAAAAGCAAACTCACACAGTCTACTTTCCAGCTGCAATCTATCCTTGATACGGTCAAGACCCTGGTAGAGCTTGATGCCCGGAAAAAAGATCTACGCTTTATCTGTCATATCACCAGCAACACACCGAATCTGTTGAAAGGTGATCCGGTAAAACTCATACAAATATTAAGCAACCTGGCTAAAAATGCCATTAAATTCACGGATAAAGGCAAAGTCGAACTCATTATCAAAGTACTTGAAAGAACCACCGGTTCTGCTCCCAAAGCACTCATTCACTTTTCCATTCATGATACTGGCATAGGCATTGCAAAAAAAGATTACAATAAACTATTCAAGACTTTCTCTCAGGTAAATACTACCCATAGCCGTGAGTATGGCGGTACCGGATTAGGCTTGAGCATTAGCCAGCAACTCGCCAAACTGATGGGAAGCGTTATTGAATTTGAAAGCGTCCCGCAACAGGGAAGCACATTTTATTTTTCCGTCTGGCTGGGCATTGAAACGGATAAGAAGAAGATCGGCAATACCGAACTGGAAGCATATACCCAAACCAGCTGGGACTCCCCGCCCTCTTCTGAAAACATCATCTTTGATGGTTATACCGTGTTGCTAATTGAAGATGATGAACTCAACCAGCTTGTCGCACATGATCTGCTCTCGCAGACAGGTCTACAGGTTGAAGTCGCCAGCACCGCACAGCAGGCTTTTGCTTATCTACGCCAGCATTTGCCTGATGCTATCTTGCTGGACATCCAGATGCCGCACATGGATGGCTATGAAACCATAGCCATTATTCGATCTACCGAAAGCTGGAAAAACATACCTGTTATTTGTCTGACCGCGCATGCAAGCAGTGAGGAAAGAGAAAAATCACTTCTATCAGGAATGGATGATTTTCTAACCAAACCAATTGATCCAGGAGAATTACACAGCGTCCTGTATAAATGGCTCAAACCTGGAACAGTACGGAGCACTGGGAACTCAGAACAGCAGGATATAAAAAAAGGAACTTCAGAAGAAGAAATAACCAAAAATATCAAGCAGATTACGCAGACGCTTAAGAACAAGAAATCAAGCGAAGTATTTCTTGAGAAGGCGCAAGGCACATTACAGGAGTCATTTGCAGCACTACAACAACAGCTTGATGCACACAACTGGAAACAGGCAAGTCTGTGCGCCCATCAACTCAGAGGTAGTGCCAACTTTTATGCCAGCTCAAAACTGCAACAATGCTTGCACGATATTGACAAAGGTCGGGTTGATTCCAGCAATGTAGCAACAACACAACAATTGCTGGAAACTGAATGCAATCTGGTTCTGGAATTACTACGGGAAGAACTGGGGACAGATCAGTGAATGTTGGGCTTCATGTGTCAGCCCAACCAACCCGATGATTGCGTTATCAATGACAGCCTGGGATGTGCGACTTTAGTCGCGCCTGCAGAGCTTATTATCAATTCTTCTGGCGTGTGTCTGCTGAAGGTAAGTTTCGTGTTTTATACTAAAAAACCGCTGGCGGGCTAAAGCCGCACGTCCAGATAGATCGCATTCACTAGTTAATAGCATGAAAAACCACTATATCAATGGCTTGCGTGCCACATTAGATTCAATTGCCGCTTTGGATATTGCTACCGGTATCTTATCCTTAAGGCGTGGATCCAGAGGCTTGGGAATAATGTAGTCCACTCCAAACTCCAGAGAATCCAGTTCATAAGCTTGCAGAACGCTTTCTGGAACAGGCTCATGTGCCAACTCTGCCAGAGCATGCACCGCTGCAATCTGCATTTCCTGATTAATCTTGGTAGCGTGTACATCCAGGGCTCCGCGAAAAATAAATGGAAATCCCAGTACGTTATTAACCTGATTCGGATAATCACTGCGACCAGTTGCCATAATCAGGTCTGGTCTTGCCTCGTGAGCCAGGCGTGGGGCAATTTCGGGATCTGGATTGGACAGGGCAAAAACAATCGGCTTATCAGCCATTTTTTTCAGGCTTTCTTCGCTAAGCAAATCGGGACCAGATACACCAATAAAAACATCCGCACCCGTACAGGCATCACCCAGAGTACGCTTGTCCGTTTCTATCGCAAAAGCCTGTTTGTATTGATTCAAGTCCTTTCTTCCCGCATGGATAACGCCCTTCCGGTCAACCATATAAAGGTTTTCAGGGGATGCACCCAAGGCAATCAGCAAGTTCATGGATGCAATGCCAGCCGCACCAGCGCCCAGGCAAACAATTTTCACATTTTCCAGTTTCTTGCCCTGAATTTTTAACGCATTAATCAAGCCCGCAGCAATAATTATT
>JALVFC010000141.1 GCA_027030285.1 Thiotrichaceae bacterium
GAACTGAAGATTGCAGATCGTATAGGTACAGTGGAGATCCCGGCATGAAAGCCATGATACTCGCCGCAGGACACGGCAAACGAATGCGTCCACTAACAAACCATCTTCCCAAACCATTACTCAAAGTTGCAGGCAGACCATTGATCGTCTGGCATATTGAAAAGCTGCAACAAGCAGGAATTAGCGATATTGTGATTAATATGGGATGGCAAGGAGAAAAACTGCCAGTTGCACTAGGAGATGGCTCACAGTGGAATGTAAACATCCAGTATTCTGACGAAACAGAAACCGGCGCACTGGAAACCGCTGGTGGTATACACAAGGCATTGCCCCTGCTAACCAAAAACGACAACGACACCTTTATAGTCGTCAACGGTGATATCTGGTGTGACTACCCCTTTTCCCACCTCAGACTCAAACCTGATGACAAGGCACATCTGATACTGGTCAACAACCCCGCCCACAACCCGGAGGGCGATTTTGCGCTGCATAGTCATCGAGTAACCAGGCACGGAGAAATCAAATACACCTTCAGTGGTATTGGCTGTTACCGCCGTAGCTTATTTAGCAATATGCGACCAGGTAAAGCAGCCCTCGCCCCCCTACTCTACCAGGCAATCGAAGAAAATGTGGTTAGTGGCGAATATTACAACGGAGACTGGCAAGATATCGGTACACCTGAGCGCCTGGCACAACTAAGTCATAGACTATCAGATCATCCATAAACAAGCAGGAGTGGCATAACCTAAAGAATAAGACATTCTGGGTGATAACACCCAGAAGCCTTGGATATGGTGCCGGCACCATGAATCGAACACGGGACCTACTGATTACAAGTCAGTTGCTCTACCAACTGAGCTACGCCGGCGAATTGAGACGCGAATTCTATACAAGGATTTTGACTTTCGCAAGGATGAATTTGGATATTTTCTTGCCAAAGCCAGGTATCTGTTAAAAAATAAATCTTTGCAGCCTCCAGCTTTGTTATTATTGTTACCAAAGACTGCAAAGTGACAAGCAAGTCGTTATTGTTATTATTATCATCTGTTCATGTCCCCACATGACTAACCATGAATCCCCTTCATTGCTAGTTTTACAGATATAAGCCCTTATTTTATTTTTCTTGTTATTAAAACCTTTCCTAGCGGTTTTTCTTATTATTGATTATTTATTGTTATTAGTGCTTGCTGGTATTCACTATCAGCTAACTGCGGGGCGCATTCTACGCATCATGTCTGAACCTATTCTTAACTCCTGAAATATCTTTTCAATAACCTGAATTATTTGACAATTATTATATTTATCAAATAGATATATGAGTAAAAAATTAACTCTAAGGATTGAACTGTATAACCTGCTCCTGCTGTGTCTGTGCAAAGCTGCGGTCAAAAACCAGCTCTATGGATAATCCTTTTTCTTCATCATTTACCGCCTTCACTTGCTGCAAATCTGGCATGCGTTTAGCCAGGTAGGTACACATGGCAGCGGCAAGTGTGTCGTTTTCTTCCAGCAGTGCATTGACCATTGAATTTGCCACAAACTGGACGCGCTCTAATGCATTCGGATTTTCAATAGAGACTGCCGAGAGCATAATACCCTGATCCATTTTCTTATCCATATTGTCGAGATATCGCCGCTGATGCCCCGGCAGTGGGATACCACGGTCAAATTCCAGAATCGGGTTGCCATTGATAACGACGGTCAACTGTTTTTTACTCATAATCTTACTCAGAATCGTTATGCCAAATCATCAAAACCTGCTTTTTTATACAGCTCCTTGGCCTTGGCAGTATCCTGTTCTACACCCTGACCCTGTTCGTACATCATGGCTAATGTGGTTAATGAGCCTTGTAGTCCCTGCTCAGCGGCTTTGCTAAACCATTCCACGGCTTTTGCACCATCTTTTTCTACGCATTCTCCTTCCAGATACATAAAGCCAATACCGTGTTGTGCAATGGCATACCCCTGTTCTGCTGATGCCAACATCCACTTATAGGCTTTTTCATCGCTTTGTACGGTTCCCAAACCGTTTTGATACATAATTGCCAGCATATGTTGAGCATGTGCGTCGCCTTTTTCTGCGAAGGGTGAAAGTAGCTGCATGGCACGGGAGAAGTGTTTAGCTTCAAATGCGGCTATGCCACTTGAAAATTCCATTTCTTCATCATCGGTTCGCGTTAGTTCGGTCATATTATTTGTCCTGATTATCAAATATAGCGTTGAATCTTACACGATCTTGTCGTGATTGCTTAAATGCTACTGCAATCACATGGATTTTGTGAAGAATACGTTGTGTAAGCGCATCCTTACAGCCCTTTACCCCTATAGAGATATTCAGAAATCCTAATATAGACGTATACTTGCTGTGCTATGGATAAAACCCACAACCAATTGATCATGCGCCAGTGCATTCAGAAAGTTGCCACTGGTCCCGAGTACAGCAAGGATCTGGAATTTGAGGAAGCGAAAGCTGCAATGCTGGCGATTCTCGATGGTGATGCTGATCCTGTGCAAACGGCTATTTTCTTTATTGCCCTGCGCATGAAGCGTGAAACCAATGAAGAAAATGCAGGGATTCTGCAAGCACTGGTCGAAACGATGGTGAAAACGACTGCATCTGTCGATGAAATTATTGACATTTGCGACCCTTATGATGGCTATACTCGTGGTGTACCTGCCTCACCTTTTATACCCGCAGTACTGGCGGCTCTAGGTTTGAACGCAGTCAGTCATGGTTTAGATGTCGTAGGACCAAAAGGTGGCGCAACCTTCCACAAGGTTTATAAGGCAGCGGGTTTGCGTGTTGACATGACACCTGCACAAGCTGCTGAGCAGATTGATAAAATAGGCTGGGGCTATGTAGACCAGTCACAGTTTGCTCCAAAGTTGCATGATTTGATACCACTACGGCAGCGCATTATCAAACGACAGGTGCTAACCACGGTCGAGACCATGCTCGGGCCCATTCGTGGAAAAAACAAGACTCACTTGTTAGGTGGCTATGTACACAAAGCTTATCCACCCATTTATGAGTCGCTGGCACGGCACTCGGGTTTTGATAGTGCCATGTTTGTACGGGGTGTTGAAGGTGGAATCATCCCCTCATTACAGCAACCCGGCAGATTATTTTATTATCATGGAGATAGCGAGCTGCAACAGCGCGACCTGTCTCCGGCTGATGTCCAGATTGTGGCAGACAAACGTGCTGTGCCTATTCCTGATGGCTTGCCTCCGGCACCTCAGGGTGATCAAATCGCTGCACAGTACGACAGTGATGCACTGGCAAAAGTATCTGCCGACATGGGCAAGGCCGCCCTCGCTGGTGAAAAAGGACTCATGTACGATTCTCTGGTATACTCCAGCGCAATTTGTTTAACACATCTGGGGCGTTTTGATGCGATCGACGCTGCCGCAAACGAAGTCAGAAAAGTGCTGGATGATGGCGCTGCACTGGAGAAGTTTGTCGCCGCTAGTGCAGCAACAGACTGATAACCCGGGAGTAACCATATTTGCAGAATAACGAAGTAAACAACTGAATAGTTTTAAGATTAACTGAAAAGAGGAAATGGCAATGAACCAAGAGTACTATGATCAAGTCGTAAAAATGGAACAGGCTGGTGTTGATCCTGAATACATCCAGGGCTGGCAGGGTGGATACCTGGTAAACCCTGAGCGTGAAGAGCAGCGTGTAACTGAAGCTTATGAAGCAGGTTACGAAGACGGCAAAGCACATAACATGGACGGTTATAGCAACTGGGTTAAGTAACCCTTCCCTGTTACCTGAAAGCGGACTTTATAGTCCGCTTTTTTTGTGAGTAGCAACCCCGCGTTGCATGCATGTTAAGAGCTAATGCTGTTACAGGTCTACGCCTTTCTGGG
>JALVFC010000142.1 GCA_027030285.1 Thiotrichaceae bacterium
CAGCAGGCACCATTGTACCGAAGTTGATTAACCTGCCCGTATAGCTACCCTTGGTGACATCATTGTTCACCGATGAAAAGCCAACAAAAACAGCCAGATCCCTGGGGCGTTTGTTATGTTTATCAGTCGGGGTATAGCCACTGTAACGAATTTCCAGAGGTACAAATGAAATAACCTGCTGATGGATGACTGGCAAAATCTCAATAAATAACTCCTCTGTACCTTTAACTACTTGTACGGGAGCCGCCAGGCGCTTTTGTGTATCAATTGCCAGAGCATTAGTAAAAGAATGGGAGACTGATTGTTTATTCTGTGCATAAGTAAAACTCCCCCTGACAACTTGCATGCAAATATTAGTGGGTGTGGATAATTGCTGAATAGATTTGATATTTGTGCTGACAGTGGTTTTTTCTATATCTGCTTCGGCTGCTTTTTGCAATGCTTCACCAAGCCAGTCAATGCCAGTTAGTAAAGCACTGCCTGCAAGTGTTGCAATGGCCTGGGTAGCAAATAGCCCCTTGACCTGTTCTGGCTGGGCAAGTTTGTTCTGACACTCTCCAACAAAAAGATAGGTTCCTGAGAATGCACCAGCACTTTGGTTTTTAGTCGATAAGGAGAGAGGGTTTTGTGAGCAGCCGGAAATTAAGGCGGCGGACAGTAAAGAAAAAAGTGCTGTTAACAATAGTCTTGATAATTTCATAGAGTAACCCGATTTACTGGCTGTAGAGGCTTATAGGGTCAGAGGAGGCTTACAGCCTATATAGAAATTATAGTTCAATATCTGCCGGGTTTGGCTGTTATATCTGTATCAACAACAAGGACTGCCTGATGCAGATAAAGTGAGAGATTGTTTGAATTGTTTGAGGAACAGCTTGATCAAAAGAGGTTGGATTCGTGTTTTTTGGAACGAGTCCAGCACGGCTGAAGCCGCACGTCCTTAACGGTGCTGGATTATTCAGGATGTGCAACCAAGACTGTACTTTTTCCTGATTACTTATGATGTTTTGCTTCCAGCATCTTTTCTTTATCAGTAGGTAAAAACAGTTGTTGTTGGGCATTTTGTAATTCACCATTAATCGCACTTGCCAGTTTTTCTGCAACATCGACGAAGATTTCAATTGCTGTGACGCTATCTACCGGTGCTGGCATTTTCATAATTAAAGAGAGTCCTGGTGTGCTTTTGTCAATCAGGTCTGAATCATTCAGGGTCCAGGGCTCGACACCATTTGCCACACTAAACAAGGGCTTGTCTTTAACCAGGTAGTGATAGATATTTTTTTCGCCAAACTTGAATCCCAGTTGCTGCATTGCAGCCAGAATCTTGTTGCCATTGAGCTGGTCAACTGTTTGAGCTGCGATAAACAGGATGTGTTGCTTTGCCGGGGCTACCGAAGTGCTGGATGATTTGTTATCCGTAGCTTTGGCGTTGCTGGTTTGTGCTGCTTGAGTACGCTGAGTACGGGGTGGAGTCACCATGCGTGTATACGCTGGCTTGCCATTTCCTTTTGCGGGTATATCGGCACTGATGGATGATAGCTGCTTGCCGCTTGCATCGGTGTAGAGAGGAATTTTGATCTCTTTGTTGGATTGTTTGGCAGGTGTCTGGTCATATAAACGTCCCATCAGGTATAAGCCTAACAGGATAATGATGCCAATAATCATGATTAACAGACTGACTAGATCCATAAGCGGGACTCCTTAACAAGCTATGCTTTTGTCAGCTCCACAGCATCGCTCACATTAACAGTTACGGTACGTGACACACCCAGCTCACGCATGGTAACACCAACCAGGTTTTCTGCAATTTCCATGGTCGTTTTGTTGTGTGTAATAAAGATAAACTGGATGCGTTCTGACATATGTTTTACCAGTTCGGCAAAGCGTCTCACATTAGCTTCATCCAGCGGAGCATCGACCTCATCCAGCATACAGAACGGAGCAGGGTTCAGTTCAAAAATGGCGAATACCATGGCAGCTGCTGTGAGCGCTTTTTCTCCACCCGACATTAAATGGATATTAGATATTTTTTTGCCAGGTGGTTGTGCCATGATAATGACACCCGTGGTGAGCAGGTTGTTATCGGTCATTTCCAGATAGGCTTTACCCCCGCCAAACAGGCGCGGGAACATCTCACCGATGCGGTTATTCACTTTGTCGAAGGTGTCCTTGAACATGCTGCGCGTGTCTTTGTCGATTTTGCCAATGGCATCTTCGAGTGTTTCCAGCGCTTTTATCAGGTCATCATTTTGCTGATCCAGATAGGTCTTGCGTTCAGATTCCTGTTCAAATTCATCAATAGCAGCGAGATTGATTGCCCCCAGACGCTGAATGCGTCCCTGAATATGTTCCAGTTCCTGCTGGTGTGTTTTAATTGCTGCATCCTCTGGCAAGTCTTTTTCCAGCTCTTCCAGTTCATATTCAGTTTCTGTAAACTGCTCCAGAATGGTTTTCAAGCGCACCGAGGACTCCTGCCAGGTGAGCTTCATGGCTTCAAGGGCTGTACGCACGGTTTCCACGGCTTGCTCCTGGGTGATACGTTGCTCATTTAAGCTGCGTATTTTATGGTCGATAGCCTGTAGTTCTGTGCGTGCCTGTTGCAGGTGTTGTTCACTTTGTTTGCGTTGTTCAAGCAGTGTGGCTAACTGCTGCTCATAATTTTCATCTGCCGCAGACTCCTGCTGCCGGGTTTCAAGCAGCTGTTGTTTGCGCTGTTGTAACTGTTCAATGCGTTGTTTGGCGCGTTGTATATGTTGTTGCGCCTGTTGCATGGTTTTTTGCAGGGATTCAATCTGTAACTGGTTTTGCTGGTGTCTGCTTTGTGTTTCAAGCATTTGCTGGCGCGTGGTTCTTAATTTCTCCGCAAAGGTTTGCTGTTGCTGCTGCAGGCTGTCTTTCTCACTGGAAAGTGCTTCTACCTGTGTCACGGCTTCGTTGCGGCGTTCTGTGGCTGCAATATGTTCTTCTTCCAGTTGTTGTAACAGTTCTTCCAGCTCTGCTTGCTCGTCCTGACGTTGTTGCTGCTGTTGACGGCTTTGCTCGATTCGCTGCAGCAGGGAGCTGACGGTATTTTCCAGTCTGGACTGCTCGCGGTGCAGTTCATTATGCCGGGCTTGTGCTTCATTGCGGGACTGGCGGTTGTTCTGTAATTGTTGTTGTGCGGTTTCAAGTTGTTGATTGACTGTCTGTATTTCATGCTTGAGTGAATCCAGTTCAGCTTGCAGACGTTCAATCTCCTTGCTGCGTGTGAGTACGCTTTCTTCATTTGTACTCGGGGACAAAATTTGTAGCCAGCTTTTGCCTAGCCAGCTGCCATCCGCGCAGATAATGGATTCATGGGGAGCCAGTTGCTGTCGTTTTGATAAGGCTTCTGCAAGATTTTCAGCACAGTAAATATCAGATAATAACTGCTGAACCGCATCGGGGGCATTGTCCAGTTTGCTGAGTAAAAGCTCGCCGCTGGCAGCAGGTGGCAGTGTTTTGTCATGCTGATAAAAAGACAGGGAGACACCTTGCGGCAGGCTGTGTAGCTGCTTGCTGAATGTGTCCAGGTTGTCAACTTCAACGGATTCAATGTGCCTGGAAAGTACGGTTTCCAGGGCTTTTTCCCATCCGGGTTCGATGCTTAGTGATTCTGCCAGGCGTGGTTTATCGGCAAGTCCCTGTTGCTGTAGCCATTGTGCTGAGGATTTTTTGTCTTTGCCTAGTGCTGCCTGTTGCAGGGCATTGAGTGAGGCAAGCTTGCCTGAAGTGGTTTGTTGTTGTGAGCGTAGCTGATTCTGTTTGTTCTGTAGCTGCTTGATGCTTGCTTCCAGGGTTTCTGTCTGCTGGCTGCTTTGCTGCAAGGTCGCTTGTGCCTGCTGGTAGCTGGATGAGACGGTTTGCAGTTCTGCTTTACTGCTTTCAAGCGTTGCCAGCATTTGTGTCACGCTGGAATTATCAGGGGCATTGGCAAGCCGTTTCATGCGTTGTTTGTGTTGCTGTATCTGCCGTTCCAGTTGTTCCATGCGGGCACGTTCGATTTGTGCCTGTTGGGTGGGTTCGGCTATTTTTTCCTGTAGTGTGTCCCACTGCTGCTGCCAGTCTGACTGTGCTTTGTCGGCTTGCTCGTAGGCCTGTTTGGCTGTTTGTAGTTCTGCCTCAAGTGTTTGCAGGTTTTGTTGCAGGCTGTTGATGTCCTGCTGACTGGAATCGGCAGTTGCCTGGTCTTCTTGCAGATGATGCTGACTGGTTTGTAACTCCTGCTCAATATCCGCTAGTTGCAGTTCAAAACGGGCTTTGGCTTCCTGCTGGTGCTTGATGGCTTGTTCAATGCGTGAGATTTCAGCGCCTAGTTGATAGAACTCGCCCTGCAGGGTGTTTTGTTTTTCATTTGCTGTAGTGTGCAGGCTGCGCTGTTCTTCAATGGCGGCTTCTGAAGCGCGCAGTTCAGCAATTTTTTGTTGCTGTAGCGTGCCCTGATCACCGATTTTTATTTCCTGTTCTGCAATGCTGTCACGTATTTCCTGGTAGCGTAACAGCAGTAATTCTGCTTCCAGGCGACGTTCCGTCTGTTTAAATGTTTTGTAGCGTTCAGCGGCATTTGCCTGGCGTTTTAACTGTTTAAGGTGTTTGTCAATTTCTTCGCGCAAGTCATTTAGTCTATCCAGGTTTTCGCGCGTATGGCGGATACGGTTTTCGGTTTCCCGGCGGCGCTGGCGATATTTGGAAATGCCGGCGGCTTCTTCAAGGTAGACACGTAATTCTTCGGGCTTGGCTTCGATAAGTCTTGAAATCATGCCCTGTTCAATAATCGCATAGCTGCGTGGGCCAAGCCCGGTACCTAAAAATATATCGGTAATATCGCGGCGACGACACCTGGAGCCATTGAGGAAATATTTGGAACCGCCATCGCGCGTCACCTGTCGCTTAATGGCAATTTCAGCAAATTTGGCGTATTCGCCACCCAAAGAACCATCTGTATTGTCGAAAACCAGTTCCACCGAAGCCTGACCTACTGGTTTGCGTGCCGAGGAGCCATTAAAAATAACGTCTTCCATGGAATCACCGCGCAAATGCTTGGCAGAACTTTCTCCCATAACCCAGCGTACCGCATCGATGGTATTGGATTTGCCACAGCCATTTGGTCCGACAATGCCTGTCAGATTGCTGCGTAAGTCTATGGTAGTCGGGTCAACAAAGGATTTGAAACCCGCTAGTTTGATTTTGCCTAGTCGCACGGAATGAGCTTATGTTAATTTTGAAATCAGGGATGTGTGTAAATACACAGGATGCCTATTATGAGGAACTTCAATTTAAGATACAATGCTGTGTTTTGGATATTAGTGGAATAACAATGAGTACCAAGCCATCAAAAGAACTGGAAACCTTTCCTAATCCGCAACAGAGCAAGGATTACACCATCCGCATTACGATGCCGGAGTTTACCTGCTTGTGCCCGAAAACGGGGCAGCCCGATTTTGCTGAATTGCGTCTGGAGTATGTCCCGGATGAATTATGCGTAGAGCTTAAGTCACTCAAGCTTTACATCTGGTCATTCCGGGAAGAGGGCGCTTTTCATGAAGCGGTCACTAATGAAATTCTGGCTGATCTGGTGAAAGCTACTGATCCACGCTTTATGCGTTTGACGGCCGAGTTTAATGTGCGTGGCGGGATTTATACTACGGTTGTAGCGGAGCATAGGCAGGCTGGCTGGCAACCTCTTATGAAGGTTGAATTGCCTTAATCAGAGTCTCCTTAAATGTGCTACGGATAATCAGCGTTGCCGGGTGGCGCGGGCTTATCTGGTCTACAGAATTTATCAACAAATAATGGAAGTAGTATGAGTAATTATTTCAAGGGGTTGTCATACCTGTTTAGAGGTTTTTCTCTGATTATGCATAAAGGGATAAGACGCTATGCCTTTGTTCCTTTACTGGTCAATATACTGATTTTCTCACTGGCAATCTATACCGGGTTTACCCAGTTTGAAGGCTGGATGGACTCTTTTTTGGGGAGTATTTCATGGTTGCCTGACTGGCTTGAAAAAGGCATTACCTGGGTACTTTGGCCGTTATTTGCCATCCTTATTACGGTTGCTACCTATTATAGTTTTACCATGGTTGCCAACCTGATTGCAGCGCCCTTTAACTCGGCATTAGCCCACAAGGTTGAAACGGTGTTACGTGGACATGCCGAAACCACCGAGGATAATTATTCTATCGTGTCAATTGCTGGAAGAACCATAGCAAGTGAAGTCAAAAAAATGGGACATATGTTTAAATGGTTGATCCTGCTTTTGATTATTACGGTCATTCCGGGAGTTAATATGATCGCGCCGTTTGCCTGGATACTGTATGGCGTATGGATGCTGGCACTCGAATATACGGATTACCCGATGGGCAATCACGAGCTCTATTTTAAGGAGGAGCTGGGCTTGTTGAAGAAAAACAGGTTCGCGGCGTTAGGTTTCGGTAGTGGTGTCATGTTACTGACCACTATACCAGTGGTTAATTTTTTTGCGATGCCAGTGAGTGTTGCTGGTGGCACAGCAATGTGGGTAGACCGGCTGGCAAAGGAATAAGAACGAGTACTGCGTCACAGTAACCGTAGCCGTATGTAATGTGGGAACAGCAGGGAAAATATCAGCGGTACTGACACTTTCCCCGGATTGCACCTATCTGGGCTACGGAAGCACCGTAAACCCGCCATTGTTCAAGCAGTTAATAGGATGTGCCAAATCCCGGATCAACCTGATTTGCCAGGTTTGGTAAATCAATCAAATCATGGATGGTTGATAGTGGTCCGTCAGGAAACAGGCGGTATAAATATTTTTTGCCACCTTTTTCTGCAAATTCCTGATCCATAATATTCATGAGCTGCCGTGCATTTTTGCAATCATCGCAGTGTTCATAAAAATCTTGCACAAACTCAATGGCTTCTAGTCGTTCCGGGGTGAGTTCAATCTGTTTTTCCTGAGCACGCTGTTCAATAACATTGGCACTTTGGCGACTAGTATCGCCGTTGTCTGGACGCTTACCGGGAAAAACTTCAGCTTCTTGTATACTTAACATATTTCTATCCTCTTGTGGGTGGTTATTTGTAAACAGCCTATCCCAATAGTAGTGCAAAGGTGATATAAATCAAGAAACCTTGTTAATTGTTGGTGAGTAGCCTCTGATCAAAATCCTTAATGTAACTCTTTCCAGCTTCTTATCCCGGTTCGGACAGGATCTTCAATATAGAAACTACTATTTATGCCGGTACCCCCATCCGCTTTTTGAGTCGCCATTCCCAGACCTATTAGTTTGCTGGTACCAGAATGATCGGCAACATGTAAACGCTGGGCTTCTCCTTTGCCCAAATTAATGGCAGCAGTTATGGCAGAGCTGTCACTGACATTATAGAAAGTCTTGGTCGGCATATGCCCATCTTGCATTCGATAGAAATAATAATAGGCTTCACCGTCACAACTGTTAGCAGTGGCAGCCGTTGTTACCGGGAGTATGATGCTATTTGCTATCACAAAGGCTTCATCAGTAATTTTTGCATTGGCAGGCAATGCAGCAATAGAACTATCAGCTGTTAATGTAGCTCCATTGTTCGTCCATTTGCCTGCACCTTCCAAGTAGGTACTCCAAAGCCTGACCCATCCGGTATTTGCACCCTGATAGGCAAAAACAGTTAAGCGATCATCTGACTGGGTACGCAGGTAGACTGTCATGCCATCTTTTGAACTACTAGCACCGATATAGCGAACAGAAGAACTATCGGATGAATGCATGGCAGCTACCGAAGATTGAGACAGCGCGGATGAAATGCTGGATTCAGTATTCAAATCCCCCGTGTTATTACCACTGCTAACGAGGAGCTGTGCTGCATATATTTTTCCGGTGCTATCACCTATAAACAGCGTATTTTGTGCGGGGCCACCTCTAAGTTTTGGCATCACAAACGGTGTTGTAGTAGCAGTAAAGCCCAACGTAATCTGATAATGCACCGAGGTATCAGCGATACTGCGAATATGTAGCACAGAATCTCCCTGTGAGGTAGAGACAACGTAGGTCATATAGCGTACACCGCTACTATCCGAGAAATAAGCCCGCTTGCCATGATTGGGTGCTTCAGATGCCAATGAATTGGTCGCGGTATGGTCTTCATCCCAGACGATGGAATCAAGGCTACTATCAGCAGCCAGTTTTAATACATACTGCCCCAGACCATCCTTATAACTTCCGGCTACATAAGTGGCATAGCTGGAACCTGTCTTGACATCCATCACATCGACAACACCTTCCATTAAATGTTTGCCATAAAAGCCTGCATTGTCTCTGCGTTCCTTGGTCAGGGAACGGGGAGTCCAGCCCCATAACAGATCCCCATTGGCTTGCTTGAAGGCATACAGAAAACCATCATCACTGCTCACCAGTGCCAACTTTGGCACCGTGGCATTGACATCATCAGAACGGTTCGCGATGGTGCCGGAATAATACGTTTTATAGGTGCTATCACTTAAATAACGACTCACATTCACCTTGTTTTCCAGTAGAGCAATATTACTGTGTGGAGAAATAGCAGCGAGTGTTGCCGAGCCGATGGCTGATTTTATGGTTGCGTTTGATGGAATCCCGTCAGCACCAAAAGCGGCATCATCCAGATTGTTAAACAATACTTTATTGCCACTGGTGGAGGTCGAATATAAGCGTGTCAGACGCTGATTTTGTGTTCTCATGGCAGTATTGGCATCCCAGCTGGCAGTATCTGAGGGCAAGCCATTTGAGCCTATGGTGAATGCTTTTAAATGCCCTACACTGGTATCAATTTGAGAACTTGCCATAAAGAGTTTGGCGCCGTTTTTCAGTTTTGATATAGGTGATATTCCATTGTTGACCGATCCACTAAGAGCAGTACAGGCAGGAGGTGTAATATCATCATAGGTAATGGTGCAGGTTACGGTATCACCCTCAGCGATGGTTACATTAGCAGGTACAAACCCTTCCTGAAATGCCTGGTTTACTGTCAGTGGCGCGGTACCATTTCCGGTGCAGCTCCAGTTTCCTTCAGTATAATCGGTCAGATCGTTGGCTGATAACTGAAAACTGCCAGCACTGATGGATATGGGGTCGGATGTATAGGTTTTTACATTACCTGCCGTGACACCGCTATCGAAAACCAGCCCGCCTGCGCTTGTTGTGATCCCCAAGTCATTGAGGGTACTGGTTCCGTTATCATCATTAGTTACTTCAGCTACTAGTGTTAGTGTTGTCGTAGGTGTTGTTGGTATCGTTGGCACTGTGAGAATTATATTTGTAGTAAAAATCAAATCCTGGTTAGAGCCAGCGCTAAGTGTCATTGATGTTAGTCCGGCACTAAAGTTTCCATTCAGTGTATCTATATCCAGAGCTGCACCATGATCACCGTCCGCAAAATCTGCCGGGAATGCCGGGAAACTACTATCTGATGTTCTCATATATTCACCAGGAATATTTCTATCGCCCTGAATAGAAATAACGGTAAATGAACCTGCTGTTGAAGTAGCAGGAACTTCAAAGCCTGATACTGGTATATTGATGTTCTCTGACAGGTACCCTTTCATTCCGTCATACAGGTAGATCTTTTTATTGTCCGTGATTGAAGGGGCCTCGTATACAACGATTAAACTCCAGGCTCTAACATTTTCTTCGGTATAAGCGCAAGCACTCGCAGATGCTCCTCCTGCAACATCGACGGTGTAATTACCATTTGGTGAAGCTGAAACCAGACTGGTGACATCTGCAAAGTTTCCCGCATAGCGCCAATAACCACTAGCGAAAAGTTTGTAGGAACTCATGGTTCGTGTTTTGTCAATAGTGCCTGTAAAGCCGGGAAAGCTGACGTCCGTACTGGCAGCGAGAGCACCAAATGCAAAATGATCACCCGGTGTAATATTTGCTGTCATTGCATACCAGTAAAGATAAGCCGCTTTGACCGTTGCGCCAGCTGGTAAAGAAAGACTTGCTGATGTGGCGCTATCATTACCACAATTACCGTAACCGCCAGTCTCGGTCAACTCTGAGTTGCCGATAGTTTTTACACCAATATTTCCTTCAAAACTAGTATAAAGAGTGATTGGTGTTTCTGCTGCTAGTAGGGTTGATGGGGTGAGGAAGAAAATAAGAAAAAGAATTTTAAGTAATACTTGGTGCTGGTACATGTCTATGGTCTTAACAGATTTATATTTATTAGAATTTAATGTGCTTTATTTGGTTTAGAGAATTAAAGCTGCCTGTGACTAGGGGTAGAAACACCCATTCTCAGGAATCGCCTTGATCATTAGCAGTGTTTGAGATTGATTCACGCCGCCTTTGGCAGCAGCGATAATACTCACCGGAAAGCAATATTGACCTTCAGAGCCGGGTTGTAGTATGGGGTCATGGATACCAATGGCGTATTGAGGGTTCTCTACCAGGCGCATTGGGTTGGTTCGTGCGGCAGTGTCAACCAGTATGGGTGAATTATCAGCAGATAACTTGTCCGGCATCGTGCCGTGTAATGATGATGTCGTCCATCCCCAGTTCTGCGCATGAGTGATGTTGTTCCATGCCGCAAGGTTTTTAGCAGGCACGGTTGCTGTAGGGTCGGTTGGATCATTGGCTGGGCATGTTGGACTTGCTGATGCGCGCAGATCATAGATGCCATCCCTGCCACATGTGTCCAGAAAATCAGTTCCGTTTATATCAAACGTTTTTACCTGAGCTAGTGCATAATTAAGGGCTGATTCGGCAGCGATTCTTGATTTATGCTTTTCTATGGCATTCGATGTCATGCGGGTTTCTATACTCGCTGTTTTAGAGCTGGTAATACCGATTATGGTTAATACAGCCAATATAACCAGAGTCATTGCAAGCACTGCTGCGCCTTGCTGATGGTATCTGCCATTGAGGCTGTTACATTGATATCTTGTGAAATAGTTCATTCTTAACTACTTTTTTAATCAGGTTTATTGGCTCTTAAGGAACTATGATTGAATCTGAGTGGAATCTCCCGGATGATCAGATGTTCTTTAACTCAATATAGGTGGTTAATGCTTTTTTTAATCTTTTGTCCGCGCCTGTTGCCGCTGTGGCATCTTTTGTATAGGTAAACCCGGTCGAGTCAAAACTATACGAATTCACTTCTGTAGTGATGTTGTCTAACTCACTGGCTATAAGCAAACTGACACCAATCGTATGTACCTGTTTCCAC
The DNA here is from genome assembly GCA_027030285.1 of Thiotrichaceae bacterium. Lineage (GTDB taxonomy): Bacteria > Pseudomonadota > Gammaproteobacteria > Thiotrichales > Thiotrichaceae > HyVt-477. The sequence goes on from JALVFC010000142.1 coordinate 11,200, forward strand.
TCGCTTGTAGTGACGGCAGACGCATCAACATACTTGTCAATACTGTTGTTATCATCAGTATCTATTCCGTAAATAAACTGTATATCTTCTACATTAGGTATCATTTCAACCAGAGATGTAGTTGGGGCTGCTGTGGCAGAAGTCGTTAGTCGTCCTTCAAACAATGCCATTTTGCCATTTGAACCTGTTTTGATGGCATAGATAACAGTTTCTAGCAGACCTGCTGTAGCCGTATTGTCATACTGGTTTGATAATAAGCTGGCATTGCCCGGTTGTGGGGTAGCTCCAGCTGATAGTGTTACGGTGGTTTGTCCAGATGCTGAGGTATTATCTGCACTGTCAATCTGAAAGACAGATGCCTTTGCTATATCTGTGACGATCACGATATTGCCTATGTTATAGCCGAAACCGCTTCCTATGGTGAGGCTACTGCCTGATGCCTGGGATACTAGTGGCGATTCATTGACCATGCTTTTGAGTATCAATACATCCGAGCCGTCTTTTATCCCTGTAATACCAGCAATAATGTCTGATGAGCTGACATTGTTATAGCCAATGACAGGGACTCTGAGATCCCACAGCAAGTTAGTTGGTGAGTTAAGTACATTTTCAAAATTGCTGCCGTTGGTAAAACTGGTATAAAAACCCGAATAGCCAGCATTATTAATTTTTTTCTCAAGGCGGCTGACAATAAAACGACTGTTTTTTAGCGTGTCAGAAATTGCTTGCTGCACCTGATAGGATTGTTTATTGGAAAGATAGATATTTAATGCACCAGCCGTGATAAATACCCCAAGTGCAGCAGAAATAAGTATCTCAATAAGACTGAAGCCAGACTGCTTTCTATGTTGTTGTAACTGTGAAGAGATCATTAGGGTAGTTGCACCGAGATAGTTTGTTCCATGTTTTCGACGTTTTCACTCATTCTGATGCGGATAGAACACATACCCATCCCATCACAGTAAATACCTGCTTTTACGTCGGGGATAGCATCATTTAATTTCTTGAACCATTGGTAGCTAATATTCTGGGCAAGGTTGGAACTGTTAGGATTCAGGTTTTCACTAAAGCTCTGTAAAGTTCCCTGTGTATCAACAGCGTCGATATTAAAGTTACCTGCTTTGGCGGCTGCAGGATTGGCAAGCAACTGCCCCACCATTTCTTTCATGGCAAGCATGGCGTCAGTATTTGCTGATGCCACAGTAGAAGTGTTCACCGCTGAAACCTGTAACCCTGCCAGCCCAATAAGACCAATGGCGGTGATAATAACGGTAATCAACGCTTCTATCATGCTGAAACCATACTGGTGGCTTGCTATTCCACGGGGCAAATATTTTACTGGTAGTCTCAGGGGCATGTTGATGTTCCCTCACTAACTGTAATATTGCCGGAAAAACTGACTTTGATAGTGCGTGACTTGTTTGTGTCATTATCTGGACCACATAGACGAAATTCACCGCTGGATGATGTGCCTGTACTCGTAACAGGTTCGCCCTGGGCGTTAAACGCAATATCTGTATAGAATGAAGAATAACTGGATTTTAAACTGTGGTTCGTGGCTTCTGGCGTGTAGGTCTGAATCAGTGTCTCGCTGGCGGAATCGTAACTATTGTTTTCATTGCTATCTTCAAAAATATTCCAGCCATCTTCCCAAAGATTATTTGCAGTCGTTTTTGCTTGTATGGCTACACGAATATTCCGTGTAATGGCTTCATTTTGTGCCTGATAGAGTGCTGTTTTGAAATCATTGGCGTAGGCAACTGTTTTATTATTCAGGAAAATAGCTCTAAAGGAAGGTACTGCCATGGCAAATATGATGCCTGCAATACTGACAGTGATCAGTAGTTCAACGAGAGTGAAGCCTGCTTGGTTGTTATTATTCATTGTTTTTGGGCAGTTAAAAAGCTATCTTCTGGGGTTATATTTATTATTAGAAAAGTGCTGCTTCGCTTAGCACAAGATAGATAAACTTGATTCGGAAAGTATAGCTTACGGTTGAGCGGGTTTACATTACCGCTCATCGATTTTTGTACATTTAATTTTTATTTTGAGGTAAGCAGCTGATTTTTTTCAGGACTTACTAATCTCCTT
>JALVFC010000143.1 GCA_027030285.1 Thiotrichaceae bacterium
TAGAGTCCTTTAACAAACAAGACATTGTGAACATGGATGAGTATCGTATTCGTTTTGGCTTGCGCATTGAGATGCAGGTGGAGCGTGGCGAGATCACTGTAGAGGAGGCTATCGCGCAGGTGGAACAGCAGGATCAATCGTTCAATCAATATGTCCGTGCTCTTTTGACAGAAGATCAGCAAGAATTATTTTTTGGTGGATTCTCTAGCGAAGAGGGGCATGACGGCATATATGATGATGAGGATGCTTCAGCATCCATCACATTAGACCAGGAAGATGTGTTGAATCGTTACGGATCTGTTTATATTCCAGTCAAGAAGTAGACGTGATATATTTAAGGCGCCTGTGTTATACACTAGCGCCTTTCTTTTCCACTCTTTATGCTCTAGGATGGAAATACGGCACGGAAGGAGGCTGTGCGCCCCTCCCCTACAACCGGCAAAACCGTGTACATCCTTGACGAGCCGACGACGGGGTTGCATTTTGAAGATGTGGCGAAATTGCTGGATGTGCTGCAGCGCCTGACGGATGCCGGCAACACGGTGATTGTCATTGAGCACAACCTGGATGTCATCACCGCGGCGGACTGGATTATTGACCTGGGACCCGAGGGCGGCGACGGCGGCGGGCGCGTCGTGGTAACCGGCCCGCCGGAAGAAGTTGCCAAGTACCACAAAGAATCTCACACCGCAAAGTATGTGCGGGAGGTATTGAAAGTGAAGAAAGTGTCGTAGAGCTATTTTTATGCAAAAATACAAAACAGTTGTCTTTGACTTTGACGTGGGGCGTGCACGACGCCGCGACACTGGCGCAAGGCGCGCCAGCACACATTGTAGACACGTGGGAGGCGTTGCATGAAATTTGTGCTGTATCTGGGCAGAGAACACATTTGATGGGCTAGGGCCATATGTCCAAAAATACAAAAAAAAAGCCCGACAGTCCATTGTCGGGCAGATAGTCGTCTCACTCGGGAAACAACAGGTAAGGATCTGCAAGCGGTAACACCTCTCCGTCTGTTGTTTTCACACATGCTACTACTTCCATGCCAAAGGACGTGAGCATAAGTCCTCGCAACAAGATATTGCTGGAGAAGCTTTGAAGAACAACGACGGTGTCCGTGAAGCTGGTGTAGCCACAAAATGCTGTGGGTACAGCAGCATCTGATAGATGCACCTTAAAGTAGCTTGTGGTGTCATCTCCTTCTGTACACAAATGGCGGTAGTCAATAACTTCCTTTGTGCATTTGCGAACAGCAACCTTCTCAAATCCTTTCGAGGAGGCATTTCCCACTGCTACTGTTAGTGTGTTTAGGGAAAACCTGTCCTGTGTTTTAGGGTTCATCACGCTTCCCAGTGATGATGTCATCGTTTTTGGATTGGCGCCAACTCGCTGTGTGGCAATAAATTCTTCTATGACAGGCATCTTGCGATTCTTGACATAGCCCTCATTTTTGCCATAGTAGACTGTACACTGTGACAGTCTCAGAAGAAATTCTGCATTCTTTGAAAGCAGATCCACCACAGGCGCCAAGATGGAGTTCATGAACACAAGTGCTTCGTCTGTGAAGCCGCTCCCATCACATGCGGGAATAACTTTCTTTGAAAGTTTTACAACATAATAGGCTTTGGGATGACAATCAAGATAGGTTTCCAATGACCCATCAACTTCTCTTTTCTCTGATGAGCAGCGCATTCTGTACAGACGCTCAACGCTGGATACTGTTGTTGGGCCTGTGGTAACATACGGCGAAGCTCCTAGCGCATTGGGCGCTGCTATTAGCAGGAGCAACGCCATGTGTGCCATACAAAAAAATGCAAAACTTCTCATTTTGTCTCTCCTTTTTAAGGTAACAGGATGCCACACATTGTGTAGCGCTATGCACAGATGTGCTGTGCCATTCTAGCAACAAACAGACTTCTTTGCAACTCTTCGTTACAGAAAATCAAGATTTCTTACTATTAAAAAAATCGCTTGGCAATGTAGTGTATTACCAAGCGAAACGAGTTATGGAGACGTGCTCAGCGCATCTTGTAGAAAGCGGTCACCTCCACAAGAGGTAATTGCGTTCCGTCATTCAGCGGCTCGCAAGACATGCGCCTTCCGGTAAATGCTACGGGCGTAGCGAGTGCGCTGCCAACGACAAATAGTTTTTTGTAGTTTCTAATATCCATGAGAACCGTGTTTGTGAGCCCTTCCTTTTTGTCACAGGATGGCGCAACGCGGTCTCTCAGGCGCACAATATAATAAGGCTGTTGCGAAATACGCCTGTACTCTTCGGAACATGATGGGCACAAAAGCACCACCTCAACGGGACTGTCATGCGGCTCGGAGCCGTAGGCCTTCAGCGTGGTAAATGCCGCAAAGACATCGCCGTTCTTTTTTGCATCCACCACGCGAACCTTCTTGTTGTCTGATGCATCCGTGACGTTCCGGTACGTAGGACGATACCAACGAATCGCATCTATGTTCAGGACAGCAAGATCATTTGCGCACCATGTACTTCCTGAGAAGGCAACTGCACCATTGAACATTCCAAAAGGAAGCTCATGCAGGCTTATCGGCAGAGCCGGAATCGCAACGATGTTCGTAAGTCCTTTCTTCTTGCAACTTGCTGCGACACTATTCTTTAGTTTAAGAATGTCATAGCAATACTTGGTATTCTTTTTACCAGATGCTGCTGTGCGGCTGTAGCAGATAGATTTTCCAAATGATGCCACGGTTGTAAAGTCCGTGAATGGCACAAGTTTCTGTTCCGCGTATCCAATATTTATTGTGGTGAGTGTAAATAACCCAAGTAGAATGAGTGCAATTTTTTGCATCACTTTTCTCCTATTCTTGCTTGAAAGAACAATTGATATATACCATGTACTTGCACAGTATACGCCGTGCACAGGTGTGCCGCACCATTCTAGCATAGATAAGCATTTTTGCAAGAATGGAAAAGTGTGAAGAAAGGAAAACTGAATACCTATAGGGCGCATGCAGTTAAGGCAGAGCAGGGTATCGACGCTGGGGAGGTGGTATGTGCAATAATGGAGATGTGCCCTATTATAAGAGTGGCGTTAAGAGTAGCGAGCAATTAAAAAGGCCGCCCAGGGAAGAGTCCGTGGGCGGCAAGGGTGCGCACATTGTGCGCCTGGAGGGAACTATGAAAGTTCTTGCTGTGGCGCCGGTGCTTTCTTGCAGCCGGCATCCATGTAGAACTTTCTGCTGGCCCATCCAAAGATCAGGATGAGGCCTGCGGAAAAAATGAGAACCTGAGGCTTGGTTTGTGTGGTTGGCAATTGGAACGCCAGCCACATGAGGACCCCGCCGATAGGGAGTGCGACGAATGTTCGAGTCATTGTGCACCAGATGGCGCATTTGTTCGAACATTGTGGGTTGCTATTTACTTTTTTCATGACATATACCTCCTGTGGTTTGTCATGGGTTGAAGGAACTGAAAAACTGATTTTTACTATAAACCTCTTTATGAAAAAGTCAATAGCGCAACAAGCAAAGGAGTTGCCGCGCGCGCCGGGGGTGTATGTGTTTCGGGATGCGCGGCGCCGGGTGTTGTATGTGGGCAAGGCGAGCGCGCTGCGTGCGCGGGTGATGCAGTACATCAGCGGCCGGGAAGAGAAGTCGCGCGGGCGGCGTATGCGACGGCTGATGGAGGAGGCGGTGACGGCGCAGGCGTATGAAACGCCCAGTGCGCTGGAGGCGCTGATTTTGGAAGCCAATCTCATCAAGAAGTACCAGCCGCCGTACAATGTGGAGCAGAAAGACGACAAGAGTTTCAGCTACTTTGTCATCACGCACGAGCCGTTCCCACGTGTGGTGATTTTGCGCGAGACGGACTTTGCCAAACAAAAGTATGCGACGGATATCTAT
>JALVFC010000144.1 GCA_027030285.1 Thiotrichaceae bacterium
GAATTCAGAACACAATCACGCCAAGTATAAATATTTTTTGGCGTGAATAACTGCTAAAATCACGCCATGAAATGGATATGGCAACAATCTGACTGGCCCAACTTTCGCTATGACAGGCGCGCGCTGGAAGATCGGGAGTTTAAATTTCGTCTGAACTCAGAACGCCTGGCGGGTCGCTTTGATGCGCTTAGTGTGGCGTCCAGGGAGGAAGTTACGGTCGATTTGATGCTTTCTGAAGCTATCAAAACCAGTTCGATTGAGGGCGAGGATCTGGACAGGGAATCAGTCAGGTCATCATTACTGTCTTTGATTGCATCGGATATGCTACCTGAGAACACTGACCAGAAATCAGCCGGGGCAGCATCGCTGCTGGTAGATGTCCGCAAAAAATGGCAAACACCTCTGACACATGAACTTCTGGGCAAGTGGCAGTCTATGGCTGTCCCGGAGCAGCGTTATACGTCACTTTTGCGAGGTACATACCGCAATGACCCATCCCCCATGCAGATCGTGAGCGGATCTTACGGGTGGGAAAAGGTTCACTATGAAGCTCCACCAGCAGCCCGAATCCCTGATGAAATGACAAGGTTTATTGATTGGTACAACCAAACCAGTCAGCTGGATGAAAACAGGAGGTTAGCCGGCATTGCCAAAGCCGGGATTGCGCATCTATGGTTTGAGGTCATTCACCCCTTCGACGATGGTAATGGGCGTGTCGGCAGGGCAATCGCTGACCATGCACTTTCGCATTCTCTTGGTTATCCGACCACAGCTTGTCTTGCTACAGCAATTGAGTCGGACAAAAAGCTCTATTACCAACAGTTGGAGAGCGCGAGCCGTGGCAGCCTCGAGGTAAATGTCTGGCTTAATTATTTCGCAGACACAATCATCAGGGCGCAGAATATCGCCCGCGAAGAAGTGGACTTTGTACTGAGTAAAACACGTTTCTACGAAGCCTATGGTGATCAGCTGAATAAGCGGCAGGCGAAAATGGTGTCGAGAGTGTTCAAGGAGGGTCGGAAAGGTTTTGAGGGCGGTATAACCACCAGGAAATACGAAGTGATTACCAAATGCCCTAACCGAACAGCGAGTCGTGATCTTTCTGACCTGGTTGCCAAGGGGATCATCAGGCCTCTACCGGGGGGTGGCAGAATAACACGCTATGAGTTGACCGTTATGCCTGTTTCATCCCCCTCTCCCTAGTCCCGAGGGAAGCCCGTCTGTTTACTTTGCTGCAATAATAGTTAATTCTGTGCCCTCATCTGGACGCTGGAGCGTCCACTATGCGTACCCACGCTGGAGCGTGGGTACGAGATAAGTCTCCAGGTGGGCTCCGCCTTTGTTGACTCGGTGCTTGTTCTGGCGGGGCTGAAATCCCACCTCCTGATCCATGCTGTTTCCTGGCTTTTTTATACCTCAAGATTGGACAAATAGTCTTATTTTTCACTCACACAGCGAAAGCCTATTGAGCCGTAAATGGTATCGCCACTGACGGGTGGCTTGACGTTTCTGAATGAGCTTCTGAGGTTGGCGATGTTTTCATCCCATGAACCGCCTCTGACTACTTTCTGTTTGCCACTGGCTGGGCCTTTTAAATCACCTTTGGCGTAGTTTTCTGCGAGTGCATTTTTACCATACCAGTTGCTTACCCATTCGCCTGCATTGCCGTGCATATCATATAACCCGAGAGCATTAGGGGGTCGAGAACCTACAGACCAGGTGCGGTCTTCTCCACATCCATCCGGCTCTCCCTTGACTGAGCCTTGTGTTACGCCATCATCCAGGATTGCCTGTTTACAACTCACGGTATTGCCCCAGGGGTATGCTGTGGTGCTGCCTGCACGCGCTGCTTTTTCCCATTCGGCTTCATAGGGCAGGCGGGCTCCTCGCCACTGGCAGTAGGTTTGTGCATCTTGCCAGTCTATGCAGTTAATGGGGTGATTCTCACGCCCCTTTGCGCCGAGGTTGCAATATTTGTTACGCTGATGATCCTTAGGTTTTTTGCACTTGCCTGCTGCCATGCATTTTTTATAGTTAGCTACCGTGACTTCGTATTTATCTATTTTGAAAGCAGGCACGTTGACGCTGATGCCTCCGGCTTGACCTTCATCTTTTTCGCATTTGCTGTCTGTGGCTGAGCAGCCCATTTTAAATGCACCGTCTGGGACGCTGACCTGCTGCAAAGCAAGTGCTGAAGTGCTAATGCTTGTATTTAGCACTAATACAAAAACTGATTTTTTATACATTGCTATTCCTTTTTGTAACTGCTCAACGTAATAAACAGCGGAGGCGGAAGATTGACTATTTGGGACGCTGAAAGATCTGCTACAGCATCCCCGCTGCCGAAGCCCTAATAGCCTATAAATCACCGCCTTCATACAATTACTCTGAGTAGTTACTCCTGTTTACAAAATATCTAATCCTGATCTGCGCTACTGTACTATTAACGACATTAAAAACACAATATCAGAATAGCTGGTTTGTCTATTAGCTTAGTTCATATAGCCATCACTTGTGAAAACTTGCAAACCATCTGCCCACACAATAAAGCCTGAATCTGTTTTTTCTTCGGTCTGCGTTGCTCCTCCTGAAATTTCAGCGTGTATTTATTAATTTTCCGACAACTGAAACGACTTTATTTTAAAAATATACTACAAATTAACCTTAATCATTGTTTCCAACTCCGACTTCTTATAACGTCACCTGTTAATTAACCATACGCACGTGGAGTTAACCGGAGTGACGACTATGTCCATCCCTTTTATACAGAAAGAACTTGTTATCCAGCTTGATGATGTCTCCTGGCAGGTCAAGGATATTCATGCTGATCAAAACATTCTTGGTCCAGTTGATTATGGCTGGCAGCGCTACAAGCAGGATGCGGATGTTTTTACCTTTGGTGAGGGTTTGCTGGCCAGTAGTGCGATCCCCGGCTCGCGGCGCATGGTGTTTTGCGGTCATAGTCCACAATGGGACAGCTTTTATATTTCTTCCATGGGGGGAGCGGCTTATACCTTTCAGCATCTGGGGGTTAATTTTGTCAGCCTGAAGGGGCGTTGTGATAAACCGAGTGTGCTGCTGCTGAATCACGATGGCGAAAATATCTCGGTGCGGCTTGAACCTTTGCCGGATTATCAGGATATCTGGCAAGGCTATAAGGCAACGACCTATGCACAGACAGAGGAAGAGGTAATTGGCATTTACGCTCTGCAACACGCGATTTTTGATCGCTGGGCTGAGGAATATAATCCCAGACGGGTGCGTGCATTTGTCGTCGGCCCTGCCAGTGAAGTTACACAGGAAGGCACGATTGCATCCAGCACGGTCAAGAAAGGTAAATTTACCGCTGTGGTGGACTGGTGTGGACGTGGCGGCATGGGTAGTCGGCTATTCCAACAGCATAATATCATTGGTTGTCTGTTTGGCGGTGACTGGGTTGACCCGTATAAACCCAAGGCGCGGGATACCGATGTCTATTTTGTAGAGCACTTTGGTGACAAGGGTGTGAAGGTAGATCGTGCGGCTACCGTGAAGTATTACTATGACCCCAAGATCAAAACGGGCGGTACGTTTGGTGCCAATCTGAACAATATCGGCGATATGTTGATGACTTTTAATTACCGCAGCACGCAGGAGAGTAATGAGGCGCGGCTCAAACAGCACAAGGATTTTATCCTCGATCACTATCTCAAACAGTACAACGAGGAAACGATTGAGCCGAAGAATTTTGATCACTGCGGCGAGCCTTGTGCGACTGCCTGTAAAAAACTGAACGGCAAATACAAGAAAGACTATGAGCCATACCACGCACTCGGCCCACAGGTAGGGGTGTTTGACCAGCGAGCTGCTGAAATTCTCAATGATCACGCC
>JALVFC010000145.1 GCA_027030285.1 Thiotrichaceae bacterium
AACTTGCGTTGTGCTTTGGTAGTCGCAACCTTGACAATTTTCCAGTTGCGTAAAATATACTCATGTATCTCGGCACGTATCCAGTGTACAGCAAATGAAATCAAACGCACGTTCATACTTGGATCAAAGCGCTTGACCGCTTTCATCAAACCGACATTTCCTTCCTGGATCAGATCACCCAGCGGCAAGCCATAACCACTGTAGCCGCGTGCTACCTTGATAACAAAACGCAAGTTATGCATTACCAGCAAACGAGCAGATTCAAGGTCTTCATTTTTGCGCAGACGAATGGCAATCTCTTTTTCTTCTGCCGCAGTGAGTACCGGAATCTCATGCACAGCCTGCATATAGTTCTCAAGACTGGCACCTGGTACAGCAAGCGTATGGTTGTTTAACATTAATAATTTACCCGTTGATTTCATGTAAGCGTCCTCATTTTAGCACTCTCCGCCTTAGAGTGCTAATTTTGAGGTTGGTTCCGTTATTTTGACTATTTTTTATTAACTTATGCTGTTGTATTTCTGGGTGTCTTTTGGGGTTATACCTGGAGAGGATTTTTATCAATCAAATGCATTTGCACCTGCCGATTATTGTAAACGCTCAAAGTCACTGTCTTTTCCGACATTTGGTATGTCCGCAAGTACTTTAGTAAATGATTTTCTTTTTGGCATTATAGTGCGTTAGTGAGTCTCAGCCGATGTTCTGCTTCGGCACTACGGCCTGAGCGACCTGCTTTTTCTTTTAATGCCCTTACAATTTTATCATCTATGTTGCGGACTACTAAGTTAACCACCACAACCACCTCTTCGATTAATGTTATAGAGCAATAATGATAGTATTGTTGTCTGTTAGCTGGTTTCACCACAGCTTGTATCTCTAGAGCGGGTACTATAAGGATTTTTGTGCTATAAACCTCGTATGGAAACATAACCATAATAAAGAGATTGTCCACTAGTCTCAAAGTAGCACTATTTTTTATCCGCTTCGGTATACTTCACAAATTAACCCTTATAACAGTTTAATAGTCCAGTCAAAATGAACATCTATCCTATTATTCTAGCAGCGGGTCAAGGTACTAGAATGCGCTCGCAGCTTCCCAAAGTTCTGCATACTATTGGTGGCAAACCGATGTTGCAGCATGTTATTGATGCCTGTCTTTCACTTAAAGCAGACAAGCTTGCTGTGGTTTATGGTCATGGTGGTGAGCAGGTTCAGGAGGCTATTCAGGATGAGCGTATCCAGTGGATTTTGCAGGCAGAACAATTGGGAACAGGTCATGCTGTTGCTCAGGCAGCTTCCAGTATTGAAGATGATGATCATGTGGTGATTGCCTATGGTGATGTGCCTTTAATCCGGGAAAGCACCCTGCAAGCTCTGCTTGATACACTACAGCATGCAGATTTATGTGTGCTGACGACTTACCTGGATGATCCTTTTGGCTATGGTCGTATTGTGCGCAATGCACAGGGGCAGGTGATACGCATTGTTGAAGAAAAGGATGCAGATGAGGAAATCCGCAAAATTAATGAAGGTAATACGGGGTTTATTGCAGCGCGTGGCAAGGATCTGAAACGCTGGCTGACGCAACTTAGCCCTGACAATGCCCAGGGTGAGTATTATTTGACAGACTGTATTGCGCTGGCTGTGGAAGAGGGCGGCAATGTGCAGGCAGTGGTGTGTGATAACCCGCTGGAAGTGCAGGGTGTGAATAATCGTGCGCAGCAGGCAGAACTGGAACGTGCCTATCAGCAACAGCAAGTTGCCACATTGATGGAGCATGGTGCCAGTGTAGCTGATCCAGCACGCCTTGATATTCGTGGTGAAGTGACGGTGGGTCAGGACGTTTTTATTGATGTAAATGTGGTGTTTGTCGGTAAGGTTGTTCTGGGAGATAACGTCACTATTGAAGCGGGTTGTGTGATTACTGATGCGACCATTGGCGCAGGTACTCGTATCAAGCCTCATTCAGTGATTGAGTCGGCAACGATACTGGAAAATTGTGAAATAGGACCGTTTGCCCGTATCCGTCCAGATGCTGTTATTAAAAACAGGGCAAAGGTAGGTAATTTTGTTGAGATCAAGAAATCAATCATTGGTGAAGGTAGTAAAGTCAGTCATTTGAGTTATATCGGTGATACCACGATGGGTATTGACGTCAATATTGGTGCGGGCACTATCACCTGTAATTATGATGGTGCAAACAAGTTTCAGACGCATATAGGCGATCATGTTTTTGTGGGGTCTTCCACGCAACTGGTTGCACCTGTCACCATTGAAAAAAATACCACGATTGGTGCTGGTTCAACGATTACCAAAGATGCACCAGAAGGTGTTCTTACATTGGCGCGTGCCAGGCAGGTAACTAT
>JALVFC010000146.1 GCA_027030285.1 Thiotrichaceae bacterium
CTAGTACAGCATTCAGCAATTGCGACTAACAATCCGGCGATCTAAATCCTTGATAACATCGTCATCACTCCTCCCCATAGTCCTGCTATGACTCGTCGTGATGCCTTGTTCTCAAGGATTTATCCCCGCTAGAGTTATTCGCCTTAATTACTGAATGCTGTACTAGCCTCCCTGGAAGCGATACTTCAGAGGCTACTTACGAGTTTCTATACGGTAACTAACCAGCCTTCTATCGCTTTAGAATTCTCACTTCTCACATACCTCCCACAAGCCCCCACCTATCTGCATTCTTATCGCGCTCAGGTATGTAGTCGTACTGCATAAATACAAAGAAGCGCTAAATACACACCTGCCCCAAACAAGGCAAACACACCTCAACCGCTACATAAAAGGATTTAGGAAACGGCAAAAACCACTGTCATTTTTTTTGAAGTAGCGAACTTTTAATAAAGTATCACCGCCAGGTTTGTGCATTGTTGCTTGGCACACAATTAGCTGGCACATATTGATCATTTCTTATGCTATTGACATGGCAGGGCGGTAGCGTGCCTGAACAGCTTGATAGTATCTCCCCGTAGTTCATGGACAACAACATGCAAAACAAGCTAAATATCATTATGATGGGCTCGGCTCTGAGCGTACAGGGAGGCGTATCAGAGGTTGAACGGGAATACCTGAAAGCTGGACTGGAGCAAAAAGTTAATCTGTCCCTGATTCCCTCACACATTGATGGCAGCAAGACAGATAAACTATTTGAGTTCGCAAAAGCACTAAAATCCTATTTGTTTGTGCCCGCAGGCAGGCAATCCATTTTGCACCTGCACCTCTCTCACGGTGCCAGTTTCTATAGAAAACTGATATTAATGAGCCTGGCAAAAGCGAAACAACACAAGGTCATCCTGCATTTGCATGGTTCTGACTTTGAGGAGTTTATGTATAAAAACAGGCTACTTACTTTTCTGACCAGACAGGTATTTAACAAGGCAGATCATATCCTGGTGCTTTCCAGACGCTGGGAAAAGCTTCTAAAAGACTTCTCAAGTAACCCGCATATCACCACGCTCTATAACCCGGCATCACATGGACAGCTGACACATCAGCCCAAAGGCAATATAAAAGTTCTGTTTCTGGGACGACTGGGAGAAAGAAAGGGTATTTATGATCTGTTAAATGTTATCAAGCGAAACAAAATCTATTTTGCAGAAAAAAAGGTGACTTTTATCCTCGCTGGTGACGGTGAAATTGAAGAAGTAACCCGTTTTGTTGCAGAAAATGGTCTGGAAAAACTGGCAGAAATACCTGGCTGGGTATCAGGCGAGCAGAAAAATACTTATCTCAGGGACTCTCATATCCTGATATTACCTTCCTATAATGAACAAATGCCCATGTCGATTCTTGAAGCCATGTCATACGGTTACCCCATTCTGGCAACTGATATTGCAGGCATTCCGGAAATGATTGAGCAGGGAGAGAATGGATTTTTATTCTCACCAGGCGACCTGGATAGTATGGAAAAATATCTAAAGCAACTTTGTGAAGATGAAGCATTGCGCCAGCAGATGGGATTAAACAGCCAGAGAATCATCGCAGAAAAATTCGATAGCCAGCTGATTACAGATAAACTTGTCGGCATTTACCAGAATATTGCCAGCCCTCTTGAACGCTCCTGCCAGGTCAGTTAACCCGTTTCGTCAATTTATATGCGATGCCAGCGATAACGAAACGAACTACCCTTGCAGCCCCCTTTGCTTTAATTTTGCTGCTTGTGATGCTAAATACCGCAAAATCAACAGATCAACTCATCTTTGACGGTGCTTTTGAAACAGGTGATGCAACGCAATGGGAAGAGCTTCATTACAACACCCATCACGATAAAAACAGGCAGTTTTCTATTGTGAGCAGCCCAACAAGGGAAGGTAAATTTGCCGCAAAGCTGACGGTTCACGACAATGATCAATATGCCGATACCTCTGGTGAACGCTGTGATTTATTACGACCAGAGAAATACGATGAAAAAGAAGGGGACGAGTTCTGGTATGCCTGGTCCACATTATTTCCAGAGTCATGGCAAGCACCACAGGACTGGTTTGTCATTGCTGACTGGCACTCACGCTACGATGATGTTTGCCAGTTACTGCAAATTGAAGTTAGCACTGACAATGCCCTGATTGCCAAAGTGCTTAGCGGCGATGTAACGGATTATCACTGCTTTAACGGCGCAGCACGACCAGCAACATTTAGTACCGAAAAAAACATTGCTGTAGCACTAACCCCTGGTCTGTGGAATGATTTTATAGTTCATGTGAAGTGGACTACAAAACCGGATGGTATCATTGAAATATTCTATAAAAATGAAGACCAGACGCATTTTGAAAAGGTCGTAAATCTCCGACATATCCCAACCTTGCAGTACCAGAGCGATATTAACCAGCCATTATCACCCTATTTTAAACTGGCACATTACCGGAGCAGCAAGAATAGCCATACCAGCGTATTGTTTCACGATGGATTCAGGCAGGGTAAAACCCGGCAGTCGATTGTCAGTGGTGGTTTATACGAGCTTGGCGATATAGATTAGGCTTACGCTGTACTGGCATTAATTAAGGCGCGGCTAAAGCCGCACATCCTGTTAACGATAGAATAAATAGCAAAAATGTATAAAAACATGCTAGAAAGCCTTGGTCTGAACGGCATCAGAGCCATTATCGGCGCAATTTTCTTTCCGGTTCTGTCCTTCTACCTGTCTCCTGAAGAACTGGGCAAGGTTGGACTTTTTCTGGGTATTAATGCCTTTATGGAGCCCTTAATTGCTGGCAACCTGGAAAATCTGAGCTGGAAGAAAAAGTTTGATCGCGGTGACTTCAAGACCTTTAAAATTATCATTATCCAGATTACTGTTATTTTGGCGGCGATCTTTATAGGCATTGTCCTGGTATTTTCGGATTTTTTTAAGGACAAGGTTGGCAACACTCACCTGTTACAACCCCTTATCGCCATGCTGGACACCTGGATTATTATCAAATCGGTTGATTTTTTCTCAGCGCACAAACACCGGCAAGGCAACTATTTGACCATCAGCAAACAGATTCTGGTATTTCTGGTCACCATCCTGCTACTGCAATTCTTTATTCACGACTACCAGGCAAGAATTTATGGGCAACTCATTGCCTCTCTGGCACTGGGGACATATGCCGTCAGAAGCTATCTGAAAAACATTCGCCTGAAAGAAATAGTGCAGTTCAAAAAAGGGCAGTACCAACCCATTGTGGCATTTATGCTACTGGGGTATCCCGGGCTGATCTTCGAGTGGGTGATCTTTCACTCGGACAAGTTTTTTATTGAGGGGATTATTGGTAAACAGGATCTGGGGATCTATACCATGGCGTATGCGCTAAGCATTGCAGTGTATATATCCGATTCAGCAATATCGCAGGTATGGAATAGCGAATATTACAAAATTGCGGACAGCGGCAACTTCAGAAAGATTTACTCCAGCATAGGCATACAGGCTGCCCTTATTACGCTGGTTGCCATGGCACTCAGTCTGGCAGCACCGTTGATTTACAAATATATCATCAACTCAGGCTATGCTGCGGGGACGCAACTGGTGCCCATTATTGCTTTTGCCTATGTGTTTTTTGCTATCGCAGATAAATTCAAACTGTTTATTATCAAAAGTGAACGCGCTGGCTGGATAACGATTAACAATGGTATTGCCGCAGCGACCAATATCGCCTTGAACCTGTTTCTTATCCGAAAATTTGGTATTACAGGTGCAGCCTGGTCAACCATTATTTCCTATTTTGTGCTGATGGTTTTAAAC
>JALVFC010000147.1 GCA_027030285.1 Thiotrichaceae bacterium
CTGAGCTTGTTTGTCGGACTTCGCCAGCTCAGCACCAAGCTACGCTTGTTAATATTTTATGATCGTCAACTCATTGAAGTGGTATAAAGTTTGTACTTTACTACGTGTACAGGTATAAGTATAAGCTCTGTGTTGTAAGGCGTAAAAACTCCCCGCTAAGCGGCAATACTTTTTGGATTTAACTGAAATGCCTTGCCACACCCTGCCTTGCCGCGCTGCATGACATAGTAGGCATTCACCAATGAGCTACAGGCAGCATCAAGTCTGTCATGAGCCGTTGAGGAATTTCGTGAATACTGCGCAATAACCTTGCAGCCCATTTCATCAGCCGCCTGGCTAAATTTACTGACAGATGCAAACGCCAGATACTGTGATTCAAGATTAAGCAGTAAATCCACGCCCATGATGACAATGCGATCAACAGGCTTATTTGCAAGATCCAGTAATTCACCAAGCACTTTACGGTAGTCTGTGGAAAGACTCAGGTTACCCGAAATAGCAGGCTGGGAAGTGAAGATAAAAAGCCTGCTCCGTTTAATCGCTGCCGTGGCATTAATACCTGTCATGGCAAGTTTACGCATCACCTGCTCAGGACGTTCAGGACTTACCAATACAACTGTTTCGCCATTTTTCAGACCTGTTTTGACAGTTTTTGTTGCCAGCACAGTATTTAAGGTATTGTCAGAAGTCTCTACCAGACGAAAATTACTTTCCGGGTTTTTTCTTGTTCTGGCTTTGGGTTTAGTTACTTGCTTAGGAGTTTGGTGACGGCTGATTACAGCCTGGCTAGTATTTATCATTGTTGTTCCCAAATTGTTATTGTTAATTATGGTAAGAACTTTATCAGCAGATCGATAATTTGCGGTGCCACCCGACCGGGTATTCTTCCCGCTTATCCGAGACAGAACCATTTATCTGCGGATTGACACATGGAAGTCTTTAACGAATGTCTTTCCCTCTCCACTGATCACTTCATTTCCTAATTCTACCGAACTCAAATACTGTGATCCCCTGATATATTTTTTGGCAACCAGATAACGAATAAATTTAGCTATATCTATCTGACCATGAAGCTTTGATGTGGCGTTTGCACTCTCTTCTTTGGCAACAAATCCCAGATAAATCCAGGTATTGCTATCATCAGGAACCACCATCCTGGGCTCCATATAAAAATCAAAGTTCTGTCCATCAATCGTTACTGTTTCTACAAAATGACCAGGCATACCCGGCCAGTCGTGCTCATCAAGCAGTATTGCCAGTTCAGCAACTCTTGTATCAGGTCTGGGGATAGCAGTGCTGGTAATCCAGGATTCCAGAAGGATATTATATATACTACTACCAGTTGTTTTTATATTGTATTCAACGAGTAGCGAGTTTATTGCCGTAAGCAGGATCGGTAATTTCTCTGTAGTGGAGTGCTTATTCCAGGGTTTATGTCCAAAACATAATGAAGGATAGGATTTAACCTGACCATTCTTGCCATGCCAGCTCCAGTTCCAGGAATAAACAATTCCCGAGTGGTCAGTTTTCGCAGCGATACACTGTTTAAAGTCAGGAAAGTTCCTTGCCCCCCAGATATTGTTGGTTAATAGCAAAGCATTGGATCGTATCTCGGCCCAGGGTTGACATGAATGTAAGTTTATCTGTTCGATATTAGTATCTGGTGATTTGCAGCTGGGAAAGCTAAAAAGAAAAATAACTGACAGAAAAATCCAGCTGCATTGCTGTTTTGGCAGGTCTAAAATTAGCATAGTTAAATCTTGAAGGAATCACCCTGAAGAGCAATCTACTCTTGCGCCTTTCCTGATTCACCTGACTTACCCATAGCAATCAAAATACCATTGACCGTAGCTCCCTGTTGCATTTCTATTTCTGTATAATGTACATCACCATGCACCTCAGAACCTTTAGCTAAGGACAGCCGTTTGAAGGCGAACAGATTACCCGTAACCTGTCCGGCTACCACTACATAAGGTGCCCGAACTTCACCATTCACCACACTACCAGCGTGCAATACCAGCCTGCCCTCTGAGTCGATAGAAGAAACCACATTACCGTTCACTCTTCCCCTGATATGCAACTCCCTGGTAAAAGACAAATCACCTAATAATTCTACGTCTTCCATCAAATCAGAAATACCCAGATGATCACTGGCTTCGTTATTTTTTATCATGCTAATCTACTCTTTGACTGTTTTATAACAACAATGTTAACAAGGAATAATCAGGAACTATTGCGCATTCTTTCCAGCTCTTTCTCAAGCGCCAGGATTGTGTCATCACGGAGCTGTAAGTCTTCTAGTAAAACTTTAAACTTATCCTGCAGGGCTGCATCAGTAGTAGTATCACTTCCATTCCCTGCATGAACTGAAGCCTTTTGGGCAGATTTTAAATCACGCCGCAATTTTGCATTCTCATCAAAACATTGATCGAGTCTACGTTTGATCGCAAAAATGTCATCTTCTCGTTGCCTATCTTGCTGTTGTTCTCTTGAACCAGGCGAAGCTGACTCATTTCCGTCAACAAATTGCGGCTGATAACGTAAATAATACAACCACCAACCGACTCCAACCCCAGCAATTGCTGCAAGCACCAGAAATAATGCCATTTGCGAGACAAGATAAAACATGAAAAACCCTAACCTAATATCTTAAAAATCCAATAATGGAACCTGCATAATACCCGTCATAAACAGACCTAATAAAGATAATCTTATTATTACATGCAAATTCAATATATTGCATACAAAATTTAATGTTGCCACTGATATTGTAGACAATCTGTTGTATTCAGGCTATCCTCAGGCAGGCTGGCAGGCAACTTTTTGCAGTAGACCCCCATCTAATGTATTGCAAAAAGGACTGAATTACCACTGGTACACCTGCACTGGATCTTTTGCCTGAGGTTCAAGTATCATCATACACCAAACCAATAATAATATTTGTACATCATCTAACTCAGGGCAAGTCATAGACACGAGCAGGGCTGATGCATCATAAGGCATAACGAAACAAACCTTAAACCATACAAACTATGCAAACACAAACATTCGTCGAAGACAGGGAAACACATGATTTCCTCATTGACCTGAAGTTACCACAGGAAACGCGCCTGCGTTTTTCTGGTGAGTATGAGCCTATTGCTGCATGGAGACTATTGTCACGCTATATCGCACGCTACCCTCAGGATTTGCGCGTACATGCACAAAGAATCTTGCTGGTTATTGACAACGAACTTTCCGAATTTCTTCCAGGTTCCCTGCAAGACCTGATTATAGCCTTGTCGGGCAAAGGAAAACCTTTCTTTAAGAGCTTGCTGGAACAGGCTAGCCCTGCTTTATCAGAAGAGCAGCAACAACACTACCTCAAAGCATTTGATACTGAGAGTGAGCAACAGTGCTGGACAAAAGGCTCAGTACTAGCCAATGGTATTTGCAATGCTAACCCGCTGGTCATCTTTGAGGGCAATGATGAAGTTCAGGGTTTCGGCAGCGTACTGGAAGAAGCACAAGCCTATATTGAATACGGCGAACTGGAAGAAGCAAGACAATTACTAGAAAACGAACTACTAAACCAGCCAAGAGCAGAAGATATTGAAGAAGAGCTTCTGTATCTTTATCAATCTCTCCGCCAACCTGGTTATTTAGATGAAATGACAAGCAATTTGCAAGCGCTGGACATTGAACTTTCACCACGATGGGTGCAATGTCTGGAAGATGCAAAATCCTGGCAATAAAAATAATAATATCATATGGGCACTTTCAAGCAATCACATCCACTTAAAGTCTACTTATCTGACATTAGTCCGCATAGTCAGGCGATACTTGAGTTTTTTATAGGCAGCACAGGTGGCAAAACGTTTACCCTTGTGGCAACCGCTGCTGAAGCTGATGCATACATTACAGATTTCGACTATCCGGGATCCAAAGAACATTGGGAAGCAGAACATGCCGTTTCTGCAAAACCCTGCATCGCATTATCAATTGAAGATCCTCAAAACCCTCTGGTAGAGTGGGTATCCAAACCAATTACTGCTAATGCACTTGTCGACGCTGGGGTGAGTATTTCTCAAAAACTGCAAAAAGTTTCATCAGATAACCAGGAAGAAGAAAGTACAACGGAGACAGTATCACGGAGGTCATTCAAGCGCCCTCCTCCCTTGCCAGGTCTGTCAACTACACAATCACCATTCAGAAAAAAGGTACTTAGTTCCTCACCTGCAATCCATACCGCTGGCTATACATCGGGCAACCGACACCATGCACCAGTAATCAGAGAAGTTGCCGGGCAGCATGACGATGTTGCTGTTGCTGAAAGACCGAAACTTGAACCAAAAGTCAAACAGACAACCTCTACACCTGCCAGACCACAAACTTCCAGCTCTGTTGCTACCCAGCAAGCTGAGGAAATCAGGGATGACGCCAGTACACAAGATAACTCACCTGCCAGAAGGCAAGTTCTGAGTGTCGAGCAAATACGCCGGCGTCAAAAGCTACTCTGCGGCAACCATGAAAATATTTCCCACAGTAAGCTGAAGCAAAATGAAGAACTCAATTACAATAGCGAAAACTTTTTCCTCGGGACATTAATCGCCGGTTTGCGGCTAGCCAAACAAACCAAACAGGTCGTACAAATCAAATTTGAACCTCATCAGTTTTATATTTGCTATGACGAGTATCTGGTATTCAGTCCTCTGGAACCACAATCTGACGAGTATGCAGAACTCTGTTTTACCAGGGTAAAACCAGGCCAGGTCAATTTACACATCCTTGGCAGCAAAGAATCAAACGAAATAAAAAAACGTATTCATACGGATGCAAACTTTACCCACGATCTTGAATCATTTATCTGGACTAGTAGTTTATTAACATCCAGAGGTCGTGTACCCTCTACGTTGGATTGTGAAACACAATACTTACTTAAACACTGGCCAAACTTTACACGCATTGAAAACTTCCCTTTCGCTATGAAAATCGCGGCTCGATGGCAAAAAAAGCCTTATAAACTCTCTGAAATTGCAAGAGAAATGGATATACCCATCCGCTATGTCATTGCCTTTTATAATGGTGTTCTCGGACTTTCTCTATTTGAAACAAAACAGTCAAAAATAGAGCAGAAAATCAATATCCAGCCCCCTAAAAACAAAGGCTTAATTGCACGTTTGTTTGGCCGCCTGACCAGAAATGAGGCCACCAGCTAATGAGCCAGATTAACCGTAAAATTATCTTCACTGGTCCAGTAGGCTCAGGAAAGACCACCGCTATCAACTCCATCAGTGATATTGATATCGTCTCTACCAACCAGAACGCCTCCGATATGACCCAAAAGCGCAAAAGGGATACCACGGTGGCAATGGACTACGGTGTTATCAAGCTTGGCAATGACGAAAAAGTGCACCTCTATGGTACCCCTGGTCAGGAACGCTTTGATTTTATGTGGAGCATTTTGACCAAGGGTGGTATTGGACTTGTGCTATTGCTCGATAACACGCGTAAAGATTCGTTTAATGATATGAAGTTTTATACCAATTCATTTAAAGACTTCATTGAAGAGCATCAAATGGTTGTAGGTATCACACAGACTGACAGACAAAGAACCCCATCCATTTCTCAATATAGGGAGTGGCTTGATGAATTAGGATATGAAGCGCCTATCTTTGAAGTTGATGCACGCAAACGGGAAGATATTTCATTATTATTACAAGGGCTTTTATTATCGCTTGACCCAGGAGTTGCTGAATGAGCGAATACGTTTTACAAAATGATCTTTATTTAGGAGTATCACCTGCTGGGAGCTACTACGCAGTACAGGAAAAAACTGACGAAGTGGGCAGAAGCTTTCTGCAACGTCTGTTACAAACACCAGAAACGCCTCTTTTCAGTAACAAGCTGGCAAGTGAATACAGCAACCTTGACAAAAAAAGTTCACTGGAGTTTATCCACTGGCTGCAAACCGCCGGGCTGGTCTATGGTACTGAAACACCAGAAGAAGCCCCACAGGACAGACTGGAGGATATTCTACCCGACTTGCTACAGCCCGTAGCGGATAGCGGAAAGGTTGTGGTTGCATCCTCACAGGGACTCTATCTTGGCACTGCCGGTTTCCATCACGAAGCTGCGGAAGAGCTCGCCGCCATGAGTACCGAACTGATCAAAACCTATGACCGCCATAAGGCTTTGTTAAGCGGTAATCTACGACTCAAACAGCGCGGCTGGGGACTGGTTGATGGTACCGGAAGTTCTGAAATTGGTTTTTGGCCATTATTTGTCGGAAAAGAGGTGTTCACATTGATAGCCGAAGGTATGCCGCAGTTTAATCAAACAGCCTTTAAACAACTTATCTGGGCACTATCCATACGCTACGATAACCGTGTTTTTTAATCACTGGTTTTGAAACATTACTACAGAATATTATTTGGGAGAAATTTTTTATGCGATCTGAAATGCTTAACTCTATTTTGAGTGATCTGAACGGCTCAAGCACTGAAATCGAAGCATCAGCGGTCATTTCAACAGATGGACTGATTATGGCATCTCTACTGCAAGCCGGTATGGATGAAGACCGGGTGGCAGCCATGAGTGCGGCTCTATTGTCACTAGGTGACCGCACTGCTGAAGAACTTAATCGTGGCTCTTTGGAGCAGGTACTTATCAAGGGAGACAATGGCTATATCCTGATGACTCACGCAGGCAATGAGTCGGTACTTACCGTATTGGCCAAACCAAAGGCACGTCTGGGTTTGATCTTTCTGGATGTAAAGCGTGCTGCTGAAAATATTACCAAGTTAATATAACTTTGCGGGTTATCACATTTATCACAGCGTTACTGGGTTAGTCAGCATGCATACTATGAGAGCACATCATCGTTTAAACCGATCTCTGTTTAAAGCTATCATCTCGGGCATCTTGTTCTCGATGTTATTGATGGTGCTTTTAGTTTCCAATAGTTTTGCTAGTCGCTCCTATGGTCCTGTTAAAGAAAATGATTTTCTAGGCAAAATTGTGGATAAGAGCTATCCACAAAGCAGCTTAAACAAGAATCAGATAATGGTCGCTATTTTGCGTGCCAACCCAACAGCATTTCGGGGTGGAAATATCCACTTCCTAAAACAGGGAGCCACTTTAATCTTACCCAGTGAACATGATATTGCCTCTATCACCTCTGCAGAAGCCTCAGCACTGATAGCAAAACACCTCGCATTTTTTAAGCAGGGAAAAACAGGGCATTTTGTAACCCCCCCACTGATTTTAACATCTGTTTCTAAAGAGGAATCAACTGATACTGATGCTACTAATCCTGATAGTAACAACCTAAAACAGGATAAAGATAATAAAGAGAGTGTAACAACTACAAAAACTGAAAAAAAACAGGGACAGCCACTGCCACCCAAAATAAAAATCGAACTCCGCAAAGAAGCACAGGAGAAAAGCAACAAACAAAAGCAACTGGAAACACTGGAGAAAATCAACCAACAACAAACCAGGACACTAACCACTCTTGATCAACAAATCCATATCCTGGAAGAGCAACTCAAAAATGATGCCCGTCAAAAGCTTGAAAAAGAGCAGGAAAATAAAAAGAACCAGACAGTAAATGCACCCAAAACAGCACTACTTCTGGAAGGCTCAGAAGTAGTGCCAGAAGTAAAAGTAGAGCCAGAAGCTACTGAAGCTACTCAGGAAAAAAAACCAGCAGTAAAGGAGCAAAACAAAGACCCCGCTTCTGAAGATACTATCGCAGAAAATACCATTTCATCTCTGGAGGCTCAGCTATCCAAAAACACGCTGACTGAAAACAAATCTGTACCTGAAACCCAACAAAATACAGCTCCCATTTCAGAGGCAACGAACACATCACCTTCAGAAGCAGTGAAAATACCTAACACGGACACCACACACAATATTGAAATTGCCGCAACTGAATCACTAAATACAGAAAATCAGCAGCAGGAAGTAACCGAAACCCATCCAGGAAGTACTACTGTCATGCCTGCAAAATCCGCCCCTGCCGCAAATACAACCTCATCTTCAGTATTCAATTCTATCAGCAATCCTTTGCTCATATTATTTGCTGCACTTGCTCTGGGCTTACTCGTTCTTACATACTTCCTTACCCAGCGCTCCAGACAACAAGACAGCTCTGATTCACTGGTTAGAACAGCTACCACAACAACAGCTACCCCCCTGCAAAGAGAAACACGCGATACAACTAACAGTGCCAGCCTGAAAATGCCCGATCAGGAAAAGCTGTTAAATCCGGTTATTAAAACTGACGACATTGTCAACATTAGCGAACAGCCAGGCGAGCAATATAATAATGGCACAACATCAAAGAGTTTTTCCCAGCAATATCAGGAAGCAGAGATAAAAATCAATATGGCACGAGCCTATATGGATATGGGATACACTGATGCTTCTAAAGAAGTTTTACAGGAAGTGCTGATAGAAGGTTCCGATGAGCAAAAAGATACTGTCAGACAGATGCTCAGCATGATATAACGATAACGGTCAATATGTCCCCGGTTAAAATTAGTATGCCACGTCACACAACCTCAAATAAACGCTACTTACTTCCTATAGGCATTCTCTTTATAGCCGTCGGTCTGTTATTGCTAACTTCTGTTTTTATACTCACCCCAAAAATTCAGAACAACCTTGCGACCCAGGTAAAAGAAGCACTGGTAAACCAGTCGATACCCGCTGAAATCACCCTGTCCGGACGCGATGTTACCTTAAAGGGAAAGGTATCCAGTAAAGCTGAAAAAGAGAAAGCGACTGCCACTACAAAAAAAATCTGTGGTATACGTTTTGTAGACAACCAGCTTTTGACCGAAAAACCTGAAAATATTGCGCTGATCAAACAGCAGAAAACATCTACAAAGCCTGATGAGAAGGCAATACCAGAACACATCATACCCAGCCAGAAGAGCAAACCGCAAACGCCTGACATAGAAACTGCTGCTGATAGCGATGCAAGCCAGAGCCAGGATACCGAACAGCAAAAGACACCCCCCATTACGGTTGCGAAAACAGCGGCCGTAACTAGCACAAAAACAGCCATCAGTGAAACTACGAAGGGACCCCAGGCAGACACAACAGAGGCGACAATAAGCGAACAGTCAACAGAAGTAACAAAAGAAAACAACAAACAACAGTCAAAGAAAAAGGTGCTTGACTACCAAACCATGCTGGCAGCCATGCAAGCCTATCAAAGCAACCAAAAGCATAGTGGCAGAAACCATAAGGACACCAAAATCCTTGCCATTCAATTCAGGGAAGGTACAAATGACATCCTCCCAGTATCCCATGATGAGCTAGATCAATTAGCGACAAAATTAAAGCAGCATCAGCAGCAGAACATTGAAATTACAGTAAGCGCAGCAAACAGCACACTCGCACTGCAACGCGCAATAGCCATCCGTGACTATTTAGTCAAACAGGACATCACGAAAAAACGCATGCAGATAGCCGGAAAAAAAGGCGAAAACAAAGTATACATCAAAAGTTTAACATCAAAATAAACGAGCGCCTTACTCATAACCCCAAAGCCACCCAATATCTATCTGTCTGAACAGTTATAATCTCTTGTCTCATATCAAGGACAAAACCCGACCAATATCTACTATTTAAAATACAATTGAAGGATTCAGGCTCATGAAAGAAACTGTACAACATGCCCCGAGTTGCAATGATGATTTTGACCCATCATCCATATCAGTAGATGCAGCACGCAGCCATATTCAGAAAAATATCACCCCCATCACTGGCACGGAAAAACTGGCCATCCGTAGCTGCCTGAACAGAGTCCTGGCAGCCGATATCCAGTCACCCGTTCAGGTACCAGCCCATACTAATTCAGCAATGGATGGATATGCCATTGCAGGCACTGACCTGCCAACTGAAAACGCCAGAAAGTATAAAGTCATTGGCACCGCATTCGCCGGTATCCCCTACACAGGCAACTGTCAGCCAGGGCAAGTAGTCAGAATAATGACAGGCGCTGCAATACCAGAAGGCTGTGATACAGTCATTATGCAGGAACATATCGAAATTCTGGATGACGAGCACATTGCAGTGGGTAGCGGACATAAGTCTGGTCAGAATGTCCGTTATGCCGGTGAAGATATCGAAGTTGGCAGCACCGTATTAACTCATGGAAAGCGCATTATGCCAGCAGACCTGGGGGTATTAGCATCTCTAGGTATTGGCGAAGCTAAAGCATATCGCCGTCCTCGTGTTGCTTTTTTCTCAACGGGTGATGAACTATGCTCTATTGGCGAGATGCTCGGAGAAGGTCAAATTTACGACAGCAACCGATACTCACTGTATGGCATGCTAAAAACTATGCATGTAGATATTCTGGATTTAGGTGTCATAAGAGACACGCCTGACAGCATACGAGAAGCCATGCTAAGCGCTGCAGCTATGGCAGATGTCATTATTACATCAGGAGGTGTTTCCGTTGGAGAGGCTGATCACATCAAACCCATCCTGGAAAGCCTGGGAGCTATGCACTTCTGGAAAGTTGCCATGAAACCGGGTCGACCACTCACCTTCGGTAAAATCAATAACAGTCATTTCTTTGGACTGCCCGGCAACCCGGTGTCAGCAATGGTTACCTTTTATCAGTTTATCCAGCCTGCCCTGCATACCCTGAGCAACGCCCAACCGCAACCACCAGTAACCCTGCGGGCAACCTGCACCACAACACTAAAAAAACGACCCGGCAGATGCGAATTTCAAAGGGGAATTTATCAGCAAGCAGCAGATGGCACACTCACTGTCGGTAAAACAGGCGAACAAGGCTCCGGCATACTCACCTCCATGAGCCAGGCCAACTGTTTTATTATCCTGCCAGTAGAATCCAGTGGAGCAGAGGTAGGAGAACAAGTCGAAATACAATTGTTTGATACATTGTAACTAGCCTCTAGAAAAACGGCTAACATTCATATTCCAAATTAATCATGATGCTTCAACAACTTGAGAATAGCCCCCTCACTTTTTGCTCCCAACATAACCTTTTCTATGGCTCCCTGCTTTACCACTACCAAAGCAGGTGTTCCCATTACACCTAATTCATGGGCAATATCAGGATGTTGACTGGCATCTATTTTTACCAGCTCTTCATGCTGCTGTTGAAGGCGATCGACCACAGGAGTCATACCGCGACACATGCCACATTGCGGCGCCCAGAAATATAACAAATAACGTGGTTTTCCAAGTACGGAATCCGGGACAATTCCAGATAGCTGTGATACCTGGTGACCTCGCATCTGTCTGCTACGATAAAGAGGGTAAAGCTGGTATAGCAAAAACAGGGCGGCAACAAACAGCGCAATAATCAGGGGAAGGCTCATTTTTTATCCAGTAAATCATTACTTATGCCCCATCATACCACGCCCAGCATCCATTACTCCTGAACCTTATAACAAACCGCTGATTTACTATCATAAAGGGACAGGCTATTAATCTTGGACAAATGGCTTATCTGTCATTAAGCTATGCGCCCCTGTAAATTATGCTCTGTAGTTACAGACATTTAACATATGAAAGAGACTTAAAGTAATGACCAACAAAAAAACATTTGATCCCAATAACCCCTGTCTTTTTTGTCATCCAAAACCACATGAAATTATTAAAGAAACAGAACATGCCCTGTTAATTACTGACTCATATCCAGTCAGCCCCGGGCATTGCCTGGTAATACCTAAACGACATATCCAGACATTTTTTGAATCTAGTGCCGAAGAAAACATGGAATTTCATCAACTCATCCAGCATGCAAAAAAATGGGTTGAAGAGAATCACAAGCCTGATGCGTACAATATTGGATGCAATAATGGTGTAGCAGCGGGGCAAAGCGTATTTCATCTACATATTCATATTATCCCACGCTACATTGGTGATGTGGAAAACCCCAAAGGCGGAGTGCGCTGGGTAATACCGCAAAACGCCAGTTATCAACTACCTGAAGTAAAATGACCCAGCATATATGCATTGGAAATATAACCCCAATCTTGAAAAAAGCATACTATATTTAAAAGACTGCAATATCTTTGTATTAGCCTATTTAACCGATGGATGGGGTGATGTACTGTTTACGTTTCGCAAGGATGAGAGACATGAACTGTCAGAAACCAATATTGATGCCATGCAAGTACTGGGACACTTTGAAACGACTATTGAACGCATTCTGGTAACACCGGGGAATGATTCTAAATCCTAAATCACAACAATGAATGTAATAATGCCTTGGTGACAGCGCCAGTACGTGTCAGGGAATTTAACTTTTTTCGGGCATTATCCAGATGGAAACAGGCTGTTCTTTCAGAAATATTCAAAATCACAGACATTTCCCATGATGTCTTACCTTCAGCTGCCCACCGTAAGCATTCTTTTTCTCGCTGTGTTAGTTTTTTGGTTAATGTACTGCCTTTGCGCTGCTGGTACAGGTCAAACAGAGCAGCACCCAGTAAATACAGAGAATGCTGCGTGATAACAGAATCCAGTGCAGAATGACGGAACCTGTCCGCAACGGTCGCACTAAAAGAACCGAACTCACTGCCAACACCATGAAAAGGATAGGTAATGCCAGATCGAATACCATAATCCGATGCTTCATCGAATAGCCTGCGATTGATGGGATCCAGCTTGATATCTTCATTTAACCAAATTAATGGTGAACTTTTAGTTCGTGCGTGCTGGATAGTCAAATCCACATCAACATAGTTAGCTTTTTGATAGCGTTTTTGCCACGCTACAGGATAGTTACTTAAGGCATGCAAATCTGGTGTGGTACTGGAAAAATTAAACAGCGAGCTAACGAAAGAGAAGTGATCTACACCTAACTCACGACAGAAATGTGCCACAGCATCCTGTAGCTCCTGATTTGTATTCGTTTCTTGCAGAGTGTTTTGTATTTCTGTTTGCAGATCAAGATGCATGGTGAAAAAAATGCCTAAGCTATTAATGCCAGTAATAATAACGTAATTTATGAACAAGAGCATTAAGAAAGCACACTCCATCGTCATTGCGGCGCAGGCCGCAATCCATGTTTACTTCAGCACAGGATTCAACCATGGATACCGGCATGCGCCGGTATGACACTCCCACGTCATGGCGGCACAGGCCGCAATCCATCTTTGCAGCAGCACG
>JALVFC010000148.1 GCA_027030285.1 Thiotrichaceae bacterium
ATGCCCGTTTTGATTTCTACAGGCTGGTATTGGTGTTTGCCGACGACCTTGACAATGCGCGGGCTGTTTTCGTAATAAATAATGGCTTCGCTGGGCACGCTGAGTACCGTTTTAGGTGCGGAATACAGCGTCACATCAGCAAACATATTGGGCTTCAGGCGTTGTTTGGGGGTATCGAATTTCAGGCGTACCTTCAAGGTGCGATTCACCGGATTTAACTCGGGGTAGATATAATCCACCTTGCCTGTCCAGACTTCGCCAGGCAAACCCTGTACGCTCATCTCAGCCTTGTTACCTGGCTTGACCCAGTTGAGCTGATCTTCAAAGACATCCACCAGCACCCATACCGAAGACAAATCCGCAATGGTATACATTTGTAGTTTGGGTGTGACATACATGCCATCACGTATCCCCATGCGGGTGACAACGCCAGCATGCGGTGCCAGAATGGGGACTCTGTCCTGTGATTTGCCAGTAGCCTGAACATGCTTGATAACACTTTCAGGGACATCCAGCAGGCGCAGTTTTTGTTTGGCAGACTCCACCAGTGAGCCAGAGCCATTTTGTGAAAATAGCTTGCCGGATTTTTTTGCGATGAGTAAATCCTTTTGTGCCGCCACGATATCTGGTGAATAGAATTCCACCAACGCCTGACCCTGTGCAACCTTGTCTCCCTCCGCCTTGATATTCACCTTCTCAATCCAGCCATTGGCGCGAGAATGGATATGATACAGACTGTCTTCGTTATAACTGATAGAACCAATGGTATGAATGGTGCGGGACAGCTTGTGCTTGCTGACGGGCAGGGTGCGAATGCCCATGTTCTGAGCGGTATTTGCCTTGATCTTGATGCTGGGCAGGGCGTCGCTGTCCTCGTTGTCGGTGGTGTTTTCATCTTCCTCATAGACAGGCACTAGATCCATACCCATGGGGGACTTGCCCGGCTTGTCGCGGCGGTAATTGGCATCCATCGGCGCAACCCAGTATTTGATCTTTTTTTCTTTCTTCTTCGTTGCTGACTTTGGTGCGGGGCTGGCATTGTCCTCTGGCTCTTTTTTTACCAGATCCATACCACAAATAGGACAATTACCCGGTTTCCCCCGGACAATTTGCGGATGCATTGGGCAGACATAATTAGGATCAGAGTGCTTGCGTGCATGCTCGATCAGTGTTTCCTGCCTGGACTGATTCAGGAAAGGAAGCCAGCTGAGTTTTTCAGGCGCAAACAGCCAGGTGAGACCGGCGGCAAGTAGCAGCAGAATGAGCAATCCTGTTAACCATTTTAATTTTTTCATTTTATTAACCATTTTACGATTTGTTAAAACTTTTGTTTTTTCACCACATCCCTACACCCCTCACCCTAACCCTCTCCCCTCAAGGGGAGAGGGGATTGTTTTGCTTCTTTGCCCTCAAGGGGTGAGGGGGATTGTTGTGCTTCTCTCCCTCCTGCGATGAAGATGACTGTTGTGTTTCCCGCCTCCTCTGAAAGGGAGAAGAAACTGCTCCCTCTCCCTTTCAGGGGGAGGGCTGGGGAGGGGGGGCTTGCGCCTCTCCAAGCAAGCGGAATAATCTTGCACTTTGTTTGTTCATTTCCTTTATCGCCTGCAGTGACAGCAGACGGTAATCCAGTATCATTTTCTGAATATTGATGACATTGACGTAGGATGCTTCGCCAGTCTCAAACAGGTTTTTGGTAACGTTCAGTGTGGTTCTGGATTGCGGGATGACTTTGTTTTGATAGAGCCGCCAGGTGTTTTTCTGGCTGTTGTAGTTCGCCAGGGTTTGTTGTACTTCATCGGCAGTGCTGTTTTTTAAGGCAGCCAGTTTGGCTTGCAGGGCTTTGTACTTCAGGCGAGTCTCTGTCAGGTAGGCATCGTTGGTTGCAAAAAAGTTACGTTTGCCAAAAGCCGGGCGTGTTGAGAAAGCGGCTTTGCTGGCATTGCTGCCTGTTTGTGTTGTGGTCTGATTCTGAAAACGGCTGTAACCAGCACTAAAGTCGGGGTAAAAACGCTTTTCTGATAGCTGGATGATCTGCGCCATTTTTTTGATTTCGGTTTGCAGGCGGGCAATTTCAGTGCGTTGTCGTAATGCAGTTTGTGTCAATCGCCTGGTGTCTTGCTTGCTTTTTGGTAGCTTGATGGGGCGCAAAGCGGGTAGTTGTTTTAGCTTGAAATCGCTGGATAAATTCAGCAGTGCATTCAGGCGTGCTTGCCGAGAGGTCAGACGGTTTTGGGTGGTGTAGCGCTGGTTGCGGCTTTTTTCGATTTCAATATCTGCTTCCAGAATAGCGTTCAGTTCGCTGCTGCTGTTTGAGTAATTGTCTTTTAGTTGGCTTTTTAGTGACTGTAACAGGTGGATTTTCTCCGCAATAATGCCCAGTTCCTGATGTGCCAGCTGTAACTCGTACCAGGTGATTCGGGTTTGCGTGAGCGTATCCTGTACGGTTTGTTTGAGTTGCAGACGGGAGGATTCCACTGCCTGGTCAATAATGGAGGCTTTCAGCCCTAGCAGACCCGGAAAGGGAAAGCCGTTGTTGACGGATGGCTTGTGTTTTTGTTTGCCAACCGGGACATTCAGATCGCGGGTAAAGGCGGCATATTGTGCCAGGGTGTCATCCAGAAAGCTGATCTGATCATATTTGGCGAGGCTCGCTTGTGCTTCCTGCAGGCGACTTTGTATGTCGGGATTGCGTGCCAGCGCCAGTGTGAGTACGGCACTCAGGTTGTTGTGATGTTGCAGCCATGATTCCGGGTGGTTTTGCTGTTTTGCCTGTTTGAATAAGGTGTCTGGTGGTGTGTACAGACCATTATGCAGGATACTGGTACGCAAGTTGGAACGTGCCTTGTGTTGTCGTTGTTGCAGTTGTTTTTGCAGTGCAGTGAGTTGGCTGTTTACCGGTTTTTCAGCGCTGTCGCCTGTTGTTGTGACCACCTCCTTTTGTTGTAGTACATCGTTTACATAGCTTGAGTGTGAATAGTTCTCGGCTTCCCGCTTCAGGTGGCTGTAGGAACTACAGCTGGACAGTGAAAGCAGTACCAGTGATAGCAGGCTGAGTGGTGGTAGCGGATGCTTTTTCATAAGGCTTTCCCCGTCAGTTTTTCCATCTGTGCGCGGTTTTTCCAGTAATCTGCCAGTGCGCGCTGGTAAGCCAGCTGGAAATTAAGCCAGGTTGCCTGGGTTTCCAGGTAGTTGGTGATGGAGCCGTTATTTTCCCGATATTGCAGTTCGGCAATATGTTTGGCGCGTTTTGCCTGCGGCAGCAGGTTGTTGCGATACAGGG
This sequence comes from Thiotrichaceae bacterium, assembly GCA_027030285.1. Classification (GTDB taxonomy): domain Bacteria; phylum Pseudomonadota; class Gammaproteobacteria; order Thiotrichales; family Thiotrichaceae; genus HyVt-477. Next base: position 3,281 of record JALVFC010000148.1, read on the forward strand.
TGGCTTGCCGGTAGGCATTATTGATCTTGAAATAGAGTGACTTAATCTGGTTGTGCAGGGTGTTTAGCAGGCTTTTGCGTTGCTCGATACTCTTTCTGCGCTCAAGATATGCCTGATGTCTCACGGCCTTGTTTTTGGTGACATTCAGCGGGATATTCAGACCGATACTCACTGCCAGACCATCCTCGCCAGCACGCTCCAGGCCGGTTATGTTGGGGTCGCCGATTTGTGTATAGCGCACGCCGACATCAAAGTTCGGCAGGCTGGTGTAGCGGGACAAGTCTTCCGCGATGCGTGTTTTTTCGATGGCAAGATCGGCGATTTTCAGCTCTTCATTGGACTCTGCCAGACGGTAGAAATACTCGACAGCTTGTGTCAGCTTGCGTGCTGCAGGCAGGGTTGAGCGGACAGTAAAGGCATATTCCGGATTACGGTTGAGCAGGGTATTGATGCGTGTCTTTTCGGTGGCAAGCAGTTCCTGTAATAGCAAGACATCGTAAGAAACCTGTGCATACTGGCTCTGTGCCTTGG
>JALVFC010000149.1 GCA_027030285.1 Thiotrichaceae bacterium
GTCAGACGATGTGATACACGCACATCTTCCAGCTTGTCACCAAACTTCTTTTTCAGACGCTTGATAATTGGCTTGGCTGCTTTTTCTGCCTTTTTTTGCTCCTTTTTGTCCTCTTCTGTATCAAATTTACTGAGGTCGAGCTCGCCTTTAGCAATGGATTGCAATGCTTTACCATCAAACTCTGTCAGGTGGCTAACCATCCACTCATCCACACGGTCGTGCAACAAAAGGACTTCCAGGTCTTTCTTGCGAAATACTTCCAGATGCGGGCTATTTTTCGCAGCAGAAAATGAATCTGCCGTGATGTAATAAATTTTCTCCTGACCTTCTTTCATGCGTGAAACATAGTCTTCCAGTGATACATTCTGTGTTTCACTATCGGTATGAGTAGACGAGAAACGTAAAAGTTTGGCTATCGCTTCTTTATTGGCAAAGTCCTCACCTGTTCCCTCTTTTATAACATTACCGAACTCATTCCAGAAGTTCTGGTATTTCTCCTTGTCATTATTTGCAAGGTTCTGCAACAAGCCCAGTACTTTTTTGGTAGATGCCTTGCGCATGCTGTCTATCACACGATTACTTTGCAAAATTTCACGTGATACATTCAGTGGTAAATCATTGGAATCCAGTACACCTTTAACAAAGCGCAAATAGCGTGGCATCAGGTGTTCGGAGTCATCCATGATAAAGACTCGTTGTACATAAAGCTTGATACCAGATGCTTTTGCCTGTGGATCCCATAAGTCCATAGGTGCCTTGGAGGGGATATATAGCAGTGAGGTATATTCCAGCTTGCCTTCTACACGATTATGTATCCAGGCAAGGGGATCTTGCCAGTCATGTGCGACATGCTTATAAAATTCCTTGTATTCTTCATCTTTAATTTCATTTTTGGGGCGTTTCCACAAAGCATTTGCCTTGTTTACTACTTCCCATTCATCTGTCAATTTTCCTTCATCATCTCGCTTGTGCATTTTGATAGGCACCGAGATATGGTCTGAATATTTAGAGATAATGCTACGGATTTGCCAGTCGTTAGCCAGTGACTTTTCGTCTTCTTTCAGGTGCAGGGTAATTTCCGTGCCACGTGTTGCTTTTTCTGTTGACTCAATGGTAAAGCCTGACTTGCCATCTGATTCCCAGACCACTCCGGCACTGGCATCATCTCCGGCACGACGTGTAACCAGTGTAACTTTATCAGCAACGATAAAAGATGAATAAAAACCTACTCCAAACTGCCCAATCATATTGGAGTCTTTACTTTGCTCTTCAGTAAGTTTCTGAATAAATTCCTTGGTACCGGATTTGGCGATAGTACCTATATTGTTAACCACTTCGTCGCGATTCATACCAATACCATTATCACGTATGGTGATGGTACCTGCCTCCTCATCGCTTTCGATTTCGATTCTCAGCTCGCTATCATCTTCATATAAGTCGCTATTTGAGATGGCTTCAAAGCGCAGCTTGTCGCTGGCATCAGCAGCGTTGGATATTAGCTCGCGCAGAAAAATTTCTTTATTTGAGTACAGTGAATGGATCATTAAGTGCAATAACTGATCCACTTCTGTCTGAAACTGCATACTTTCTTTGCCAGTCGTTTGCTCTTTTGTTTTACTCATAATCTATATCCCTACTTGTTTTGCTACTTTTAGGTTTTGTCGCTAAATAATGGGGACTTGTGATTTTTTTTCAAGCCATCTGCAAGACTAGGGTAACGTAATGAAATACCCAGCAACTCCAGCATTTTCCGGTTACTGACGCGACGTGATTCCCGCAAATAGCTTAGCATTCCCTGGCTCAATTCCTGTTGCGCCCGCTGCAGGCTGATTTGTGGTGGTCTGGGTAAATTGGCAAAGTCTGCAACCTGATTAAAATAATCGGTCATGGTTGAGGGGTTACCATCGCTGATATTGATGATTTCGTTTTCTATACCTTTCTGCATTGCCAGATAACATGCCATTGCAAGATCATCTGCATGTATTCTGTTTGTCCAGGGTGATTCGGTCCTGTTGACAATGGGCAGCCCTTTTTTTACACGGGAAACAGGTAGGCGATCTGCTGCATAGATACCTGGTACGCGCAGTATCACATAGTTACGTTTATAGCGCTCAGCCCAAGACTGTAACAGTTGTTCGGCGTGCGCTCGCCTTATTGCCCTATCAGCGACTGGCTTTGTTTCATCTGTTTCATTCACCCACGCTCCATTACAATCACCATAAACTCCAGTTGTGCTAATTAACACTATTCGCTCAGGTAGTTCTCCGAGCTCTTCCAGAAAACGGGAAAGACGACTGTCCTGCTTGCCTTGTGATGGGGGAGGAATGAAATAAAAAATACTGGCTGGTGTTTTCTGCAAGGCACTTTTGACATGCAAAACCCCACTGCACTTTTTTTCATCAAGATTCATCCGAATTACCGTTTCCTTACAATCTGATAATACTTGTAAAGATTCCTTACTACCTACCGTGGCACTGGTCTGTATACCCTGTTTCTGGTATAAACTTGCTACTCGGCGACCAATATCACCGTAACCTGCAATCCACAGGTTGGCTGAATTTTTTTTATTCCTGGCTTTGTTATCAATCATGACTACATCCTCTCCTTCTACATCCCCCACTTCAATAATGACTGTGGAAGTTGGCACAGTTGACTCTATCAAGCCTGGCAAGATGAAGCGTATCACTGCCGCTGGCAAGTCGCTATTAGTTTGCAATGTAGCAGGTGAGTTCTATACCATTGACGATATGTGCACACATGAAGATGCATCGCTGTATCTTGGCTGTTTGAAGGGTAATGAAGTCGAATGTTCATTACATGGTGGTCGATTTAATGTGATTACTGGTGCAGCTACTAGCGAACCCGCTGAAGTTGCTCTGGCAACCTATCGGACGTACCTGCATGAGAATATAGTCTTCGTTGAACTACCAACCATGTAATTAAACGGAAAAAATATGACAGAAACAGAAAAGACGCAACTGGAGTTTACCGCAGCTGACGAAAGCCGTCGGTTTCTATCCAGGACACTGCAAGAAAAACAGTCTCAGTTACAACAACTGAGCCTTGATTGTCCTCCGCTGGAGCGTGCTAATTTGCAACTTGAAATCGCCGATATCATGCTGGATATCGCTGAACCGGGCATGATAGAAGCTGCCTGGGGATATGCCAAGGAATCCTTCCTGATCTTTGTTGAGCATAGTCAGTGGGAGGATGCAGTACGTGCAGCTGATGTGCTCTACCGCACCGAGCTACCTGCTTCTGTAACAGCGTTAGGTAATGGTCTATGGCTTGCTGTAACTTACCCGATTGATCCTGAACTCTCTATCATCATGCTTAATAACCTGATTGATGACACTCCTCCTAATGCAGATGGTGCCGCTGTGGCAGCCGCTACTGCACATTATATTGCTGATTTACGACTTGATGGTGAAAAGCGTGAAAGTACCATGTTTCTCACAGGCAACCTGTTAAGTAAAGTGGCTGAGCGACATAGCAATGTGCAGGATCAAGCTCAAATGAATGGCTGGATGATGCGTCTTGAACTCAATGATCCGGAAAAATTTCTGCCGCGCATGGCACAAATCCTGGAAGCTATTGTTGAGGGTGACTGGTGGTATGACAAGGAAGAATTGCGTGCGCGATTGCCTGTACAATAACTTCTTTCTAACTTGAATGATTATAAAATCAAAAGGGCGGGGTTATAAACCTTCTACACAAAAAAGGCCAGCATTATGCTGGCCTTTTTTACTATCTGGGAATTAAGAGCTAGTCTTACTTCTCAGCTTTAG
>JALVFC010000150.1 GCA_027030285.1 Thiotrichaceae bacterium
CGGACGTGGCACATCCTGGTCTCACACGAAGGAGCGGGATGCGCAGGGACTTTGCTTGTTTGCTGTGATTGTAGCACACAGTAGACAGCCTGACAAGAGCCCTGTATGATGGCAGTATGCTATATGAATCTCTCACAAAAAAAGTATTCGCATCAATACGTGCGCCATGGCACTTTTTTGTTAGTGTAATCAAAACGGTTGAGAGAAGGTCATTATCTGCGCATGCATTTTTCGCTACCTTTTTTGCAATCATCGTCATACGTTTGGTAGAGCAATGGTGGATCGGTGGTTTTAAAGTGGAGTCATTTGTAGATACCGCATTGCGTTCTGCGGAAATGGTCTTTGCATTCCTCTTTGTGCTGATGGCACTTGTCTTTGTGTGGCGATTGATATTGCAATTGCCGTTGCATAATGTGCTTCCAGTACTCCTCACGGGAATGCCGATTATTTTGATTGCACCGCTTTTTGATTTGGTATACAAAGGAGAAATCATTAGTTACTATGAGATTACAAATATACCGGGACTCGTGTTATCGTTTTTTACAGTTTTTGGGCAGACACCACAAACTGGCATTACCATTGGCTATCGCCTTGAGATTATACTTTCAGTAATTTTTGCAGTGTTGTATGCACGTGTCCATACAAAAAAATTCTATAGAATATTCCTTGTGGCGCTTGGGACATACAGCGTTTTCTTTGCCGTATCTGCATTGATATCTCTAGTTGGCATCTTGGTCATTGGTGTTACAAAAGGATTTTTTTCAGTGACACATATTGATATCGCGACACTTTTTATGGCGCCACAAGATGTTCTTGTGCATCGCAATACATCAATGAGGCAGGCGTTTTTCTTCTATGTGGATATGGTGTACATTCCTATCGTTAGCGCATTAGCAATATTTTTCGTATATAAACATCTTCCAAAAATATGGGAATTGTTAAAACGGTCCATAGCATATCATGTCATCATTTTGTATATTTTTGCTTGCATTCTTGGGTTCGTTTCTGCGGCGATGCTTGTTGGCAAACATATTAGTGATCTCATCACAAGCAACCTCTTTGCGGGCATAATGGGTATTACACTGATTATTATCGGTTTCTTTTATGGTACAGCAAGTTCTATCTCTACATCCCATCGAGAACTATTGCCAGTGCGTTTTGTTTTATATGCATCCTCCATCTTTTTTAGTACGCTCATACGCCCCATAAGCGGCGTACTTGTGCTTTCTGCTTACGCATTGCGTGTTGTGCGTTCTTATAATCCTTTGTGCCTCGCTAATTTGCCGATTGTTGCACAAATTCTTGCTGCTGCTGAGCTGTGCGTCCTTGCGCTTTTTGGGGCATCGGTATTGTCGACAGACAGCATGCGCATATTTGCAAATAATGCAATAATGATATGCATTTTCTGTACGTTTGGTATGCTTATTGTGACATATAACACGCTTATGCAAAACAAAATATTTGCAAGTAGTCATCGAGAGAAGAGTAATGCCGTAGTGCGCAGAGAAATGGTAGCGCTGGGACTTGCTGTGGCATGGTTCTTTGTTTACTTGCTGAGTATAAGTATATTAAATACTTACGGCATTGCGTTGCCGATAGCAATTTTGTGCGCCAGCATTACGTCCATAGTGCTTTGGTATAGTATTTCTTGTCCAAAGATTTCTCAAAAAACCGCTTTCACCATTGTGCAAGGCATTAGTATCTCCTACACAACAGGTTTGTTTGTTGCGCTCTCATATGTGCTGTAAGTAGCTGTAGACGCATGTTTTATATTATGGTATTATGGAGGCAATAAAGAACATGTAATTTATGGCAATTGCTAAGAAATATTCGTATATACCATGGATGATCCTCTCCTTTTTGATTCTAGGGAGCTTTTCTTTTGCGGCCATTGCCAAGGAGCAGCGAACATCTACACTCTCACTTGCTGTTGATCGTGATCAGGACGGTTTGAGTAATAAGGAGGAAGAGCTCTATGGCACAAATCCCGATGTGCGTGATACGGATGGCGATGGGTACTCTGACGGTGTGGAGGTGGAGAGCGGCTACGACCCGCTTGTGCCGGCTGCCAAGGGCGACCGGCTGATGGGCATCACTAATGGTCGTGATACAAGTAGTGCGGATATTGCGTATTCACGCAACCTCACCAACGAGTTACGTACGCGTGTGGCAGGCATTGCCTTTGATGTTGTCAATGGCAAGCAGGTGACGTTGGATGATGTTGACAAAGAGATTGAAAGCTTGCTGGAGAAAAATGCCGTTGATGATTTGGATGATGTCACTAATGTTGATGTAAATAGTATTCGCGTCAAGAAGCAAGATTACAAGGATATGAGCGCCAAAGAGCGCAAAAAGCAAGTGAAAAAGGATGTAACGACATATGTGACGGCACTTACATATGTGGTGTCACTGTATGCACCGCAGTCACTCAATAGCTCTGAAGATATTAACACCTTTGCGCAGGAGATTGTGGCACAGACATCCAGTCTGGAGGATGATTATACCAACACAGCCTACTTTGAACAATTTATTCCACGTGGCGAGAAGATGCTTGCGGAACTCAACAATATTGAGGTCCCGGAAGTGATGCTCCCGCTTCATGTAGAGGGACTCAAAATTGCGCATATGGCAATCGCTATAGGAAAATCATTTCAGAGTATTTCTCCAGATGATCCTGCTGGTGCGGCATTGGTGTTTTCACGGGCACGGGCCCTTGTAGCATTAATGGATGAGTTCTCAGAGAAGGTAACTGAGGAAATAAATAAATATGGTATTACACTTTAGGAACTCCTTATGACAATGCTTCATACAAAAAAGCGTGCAATATCAGTGGTGCTGTTAGTTACGATACTTTGCGCCCCACAAGTCTCATATGCACAGTGGGATGGTGGTTTTGCGGCAGAAGTTTTTGGGGCTACGCTAAGAAAAATTGCAAAGAACCTTGATGAAATTCAAAAGGCTGTTATTCTCGTGGTTCTCGTGCATAGCATTATGACACAAATTGACCAGATTGTTGATTCTGCCGGTGGCGCTATTGTAGGGACGGCCGGATGGCTTGCTCTCATGGATAAGATTGAGAGTGATGCACGCATTGAAACACAGAATCAGCTCGCCTACACAACACGTGGAGCGTGCCTCAATAAGAATGAAGTCAGTGGCAATCAGGATAGTATACAAAAACGTGTGTGTGCATTCATTCAAGATGGTGTAAATGGCGGCAGCAAGATACAAAATACTTCTATTGGAGATTATCTGCGCAATAATGCCGGCACAGTAAGTGACGTAACCGGTAAAAGTGAATCAAATATTTCTGCGCTTACGGATACTTTTAATCCAGAGAAAAATATTATGGCTTGGCAGATTGCTAGAGATCTGCGTGCGGAGAACGAAAAAAGACTTAGTGAGGCAGAAAAGTGGAAGCGTACCGCTAGTCCATATAATAGCGCACAGCCAACGCAGACAGCAGCTGATGTAAACAGTGTTCGTCAATCAGCATTTGCATCAATATTGAATGGCAACTTGTTATCAAAGGCAGGAGGGCCCGTGCTTATTACAGCAGCAAATCGCCTTCTCAAGAACCTTGGCGGCAAAGCTGAGGATGCTGTTGGTAAGAAAATCCAGGGCGTAAAGAATGATTTGAAAAAAACATTTAACAAGATTGGTGGCTCCAAGGAGTTTGAGAAGAGTTACTAGGGCGAAATAACGCCGTCCACGTCAGGGCGGCTTTTTTGTCTGGACATTTTGGAGTACTGAGGGTATGATGGTGTGGA
>JALVFC010000151.1 GCA_027030285.1 Thiotrichaceae bacterium
AAGCCTGCTGACAGCAAGGCAGAAGCAACAGCAAAACCCGCTGCAACTCCAGCTGCTACAGCCTCAACAGGTAACACTGAAGAAGCAAACACAGCTGACAAAGTTGAAGCTCCTCAGGCTCCAGCAGCACCTGCCACACCTGAAGCCCCAGCAATAAGCACTGAGCCAGCTCAGGCAGAACAAACAACTGAAGCTTCCACAGAAGCTACTCCTGAGACTGCAACCGCCGCAGCTCCTGCAGAAGATACACCAGCAACAGAAGCGGTACCAGCTCCAGCAGCCGAAGCCAAAACTGCTGCCGCTGGTTCTAATGCTGTAGGTGAGAAAGTTTACAAAGCAACCTGTTTTGCCTGCCACGGATTAGGCGTTGCAGGCGCACCTAAAGTTGGTGATAAAGAAGCCTGGGGGCCACGTATTGCCAAAGGCAAGGAAGCCCTCTACGATTCTGCTTTAAAAGGTATGCAAACCCCTAACGGCGTTATGCCTCCCAAGGGTGGTAACTTTAAACTGACAGATGATGAAGTAAAAGCAGCTGTTGACTATCTGGTTTCTCAAGCCCAATAGTTAGTACCGGTACATCAATAGAAAGGCACTCTTAATGAGTGCCTTTTTTATGGAAACAAAAAACCATCCAGGACGTGCTGCCTTAGTCGCGCCATACTGAACCTAAAATCCTCAGTTGATCGCTATGAGTTAAATATCATGTGCTTATGATTTCACAGGAAAATAGTGCCTGTTCAGGCTTCCAGTGGGTGAGGTCGCTACAGGGCAGATTGCACAGCTGTGATGCTGCATGTCTGCGTTGTAACGACTTGAAAGGGAATGACCATTCCGCACCGTTACGCCTTGCCCTGCACCACCACAGCCGCACACTCTACCCTGTCCAACTGAGGATTTTAGGCTGAACTGTTCAGCTACTCTTCTGGTGGATCTATCTACAAGGTTGATTTCGGTTTTTTTGAAACTCCACCTGGCATGGCTAAAGCTGCACATCCCGATTATCTGCCTCTTCTCCCTGATTGCATGCGGGGGAGTTCTGCACAAGCGTGGCTCTCATTTAGTTTTGGCAAGCAAGGCAAAATAGCAACTCTGAGCCGTATCACAACGATAGCATGGTAAACCTGTCCGGCGGAGCACCCAGAAGCGTGCATCTTCAAAGCTTGCACCCTATTTTATTAAAGCTTCAGCCTAGTAAATCGTTTGTTATCCCTACCTGCCTGAGCGATTGAGTCAGTGGCACGACGGATTTCTGGACCTTCAGGCATGTTTTACCAGTTAAACTACTTATGGGGTGCTATGAGAGCAGCTAGCTATATGGCATGTACTTAATTGGTATGCATGCCATATAGCTGCCTACTTCCGGATCTTTTTCTGGAGGGTAATTAATTTGGATTTTCGTAGAAAATATAAGAGGTTGAATAATCACTAAATTCAAAATAGACCTTTTTCTCACCTGCATCTTTTTTGCCATTCAAGTTGGCATCTAAAATACCGTAGCCATAGCGATAGGGACGATCAGCATTGTTGACTGTGCCCAAAGCTGTGGTCAGCTTGTCTATCTGAAGGAATTTTTTTACCAGTTTGTCACCGGCATAGACTTCAAGAACCCCATCGGTTCCAGTCCAGTTTTGTATTCCTCTACCCAGTCTGTTTTGGGTTTCCTGGGTACAGGATGCCAAAGCAAACCCCAGCAAACTGACCAGTGATACCGCTAAAATCTTCTTTTTTACCATCATCTTATTTTCCTTAATTACTGATAATTAATTGTTCCTGATAACTATAGCAAAGTTACTATGACCTTCAGAAATTTTCCGCTGAAGCTGTCTGGATATATGACTGACTTTTATCCAGCAACAGGTAGGCTCTGCGCAATCCTGTCACACGATTCGCCCAGCGTCTGGCAAGCTCACCAGTCCCGGTATAAAAATCCAACCTAGAACTTCCCTTGATGGCATTCCCCCGATCCTGTGGAAATAGCAGTCGCCACTGGTAATCCAGTACATTTCCCTGCGCATCCACACGTGGGACTTCTGCCAGCAGGACTGCGCCAAAGGGAATAAAGCTGGTATCGACCGCTACCGTATGCCCTGGAATAAGCTTCATACCTGATGCTGCCGATGCCATCTCATCACCCAGACGAAAGAACACATAACGCGGATTGGCAGCCAGTACTTCACCCAGGGTTTCCGGATGACGCTGAAACCAGCCTGTAATTGCTCGCCGTGACAAGTCGCCATTCAGATAACCTTTACGTTGCATATAGCTGGCTATGCTCTTAAAGGGCAGACCGTTGGAGCCAGCATATTGCAGCACCTTTCTTTCACCATTTTCAAAAACCAGCACACCAGAGCCTTGCAGGTGGATATAAAACAAATCCACAGGGTCTCTCACCCACGCCAGTTCCAGTCCACGACCATCAAGTGCACCATTATTGATTTCAGCTCGGCTTAAGCGTTTTGCTGCGCCACTAGGCAGCCGATAAACCGGAAAGCGATATTCATCAGAATAATACCAGCTTGCGGCAATCTCCGGGGTGTAATAGCCCGTAAACCGGGCTTTGCTTTCGCCGTACTGCGTGAGATTTACCAGCTCAAACCGGTCTGTTAAACGTTCATTACTATCCAGCCATCTAAGCACGCCCATAGCAGTAGTTAATAATTGCTCACCACTTAGGTTTACTCCTCTATCGGCAAAACGCCGATACCCCGGGTATTGTTGTAAATATTGAATCTGGTGATTTAAGCCTTCACGTGTTGCCTGCTTATTGGTAACACACTGACTGTTAATAACTGTCACCTGGTCACAGTTAAAACTTGCCGGTTCGGTAAACTCATAGGGAGCTATTTGCTGTTCTGCCTGATATGAAGTTTCCGGATATGCCGAGCCCTGTTCCCAGGAGTAGGTAGTTTCGACTTGTTCATAACGTGATAGTGGCTGCCCTGAATCAGAATAGTTGGGAAAATATTCTGCGCGCACTGAAGTTATAGCCAAGCCAGCCATGAGCATTGCTGCTACATATTGGTTTAACATTTGACACCCTTATTGTTTTTATTATGACTCGGCACGTGCTGATTGGGGTAGCACACGCCGTTGGGAGTGTCAGTATGCTAAATCATGATAGGAAAATCATATTGAGCCGATAAAGTGCACTATAAGAATTCAGGTAACCGCTCAGCGTAATGAGATGCAAGGCTGTTATTACTGGTTATTCAGGCTTTTCAGTAGCAGGGAAGCTGCCGCAGAGCTTACAGGGATGTATTTGCAGCGTCCCGTATAATCAATAACTTGTCACCACCACTCACCACTGCTTGTTAGGTTAAGTAGTTACGAATTCAGATTATAATCTGCGATAAGTATCAACCCGGTTACGCCAGCCTGCCAACCAGCGGGCTTCATTTCTTTCTGGTGGAGAGTTCTGTACTCTACGCAACAATACGGCATAGGCGGCATCGGCAAATGCATTTAATGCCTGTGGACCTGGCTGGCTGGGTCGCATGGTTTCCAGCACCTGCAACATACCCCAGCTTTGTCCGTTATATCCGCTGCTACCCAGACCTTCGCCTTTAAAGTTCACATAATCAATAAGGGGATACCAACCACCTGGAGTGTTTGCCAATGCGTTGATATTTTGCGCAACACGAGCTTTTAGATGAGAGGGAGCTGCAGCCACATATTTATTCAGTGCCCGCTTACTCCGTTCAACAATATACTCTGCCTGCAAACCACGAGTCTGGTACAGATAGTTAATTAGTTGCTGTATCTGTG
>JALVFC010000152.1 GCA_027030285.1 Thiotrichaceae bacterium
CTCACGGATACATTCAGCGAAATAGCTACACTCCTTAAGCAAGGCTTCTGTCGGATCAAGACGAGGCGCCCACATATCCCCAATGCGATACTGAATCAATGTATTGTAAAAAGCTTCCTTATCCGGAGAACCTACAGTAATACCCTTGTCGTATATTTTTATCTTTTCGTTTGATTCCATGTCATCAAAGACCAGCATCTTTTTTTCGCCACCAATAATGATCTGACGTACCTTGCGTGGAGCAAGCCAGTTAACATGGAAATGTGCCAGTGTATTGTCATCAAAAGTCAGGGTCAGATAAGCCAGGTTTTCCATCGAAGTCCCGGCATGGGTCGCACCCAGGGCTGAAACTGCCACCGGTTTCTTTTCAAGAACATGAAGAAGAATACTGAGGTCATGCGGCGCAAGATCCCACACAACATTAACATCGCGCTGAAACAGCCCCAGGTTTATTCGCGTTGAGTCGAAATACAGCACATCACCCAGTTCACCCGAGCCCACGAGCTTTTTCATCATTTCAACTGCACCGGTAAACAGGTAGGTATGATCGACCATTACGATGCGGTTGTATTTTTCTGCCAGTTCAAGCAGATTCTCAGCTTCCTGCAGACTGGCGGCCAAAGGCTTTTCCAACAGCACGTGTTTACCGGCTCTGAGTGCTTTGGCAGCCAGTGAAAAGTGGCTGGCCACAGGTGTCGCGATAGCAACAGCTTCGATATCGGGGTCGTGCAGTAATTTCCGGTAATCGTTACTTGTCGCCACACCGGGAAAGTCTTCGTTTACCCGAATCAACTGATCAGAATTACAATCAGCAACTGCAATAACTTCACAACTGGCAGCCCTGGTAAAATTCCTGACCAGGTTAGGTCCCCAGTAGCCATAACCAATCACCCCTACCCGAACAGGCCTGGCGGCCGCTTGTGAGGGACTGACCGGGTCTGACTGCGTGTAATCCGGAATTGCAGGCATTGCGGAAATATTCGATTTCGACATACATAAATCCTAATCAGAAATATTTCCCTAAAAAAAGCAAAATACATACCATCCCGGTTACAGCTTCATTTGCAGCCCCTGATACCCGGGAGAATGCTACCTTTTGCCAGGTTGGTATGAATCTGGCTAGGTCATAACCGGTATCTCTGGAACAGCCAGACACAACCCTTTGCCGAAAAAGCATTGATTTTCTATATCTTAATCCGGAAAAACAGTAACAGTGGCACATAAATCTGTTGAAAAAGCACTGGAAAAGGCTCGATGGCAAGCAGCACTTTTTGCTGAAATTCCATCAAGATACGAACTATCCGGACTCATAGCCGACTGGCCAACCAGCAAAATCAGCCTTTTTGTCCACAGAAACCAGCCATTCGAATTTATCGCCCACCAGATTCCGGTCTATGCAGCATTCGCCGACCTGCAAGTTGAATTTGAATTTTCGGACTACGACAGCACACTCAATTTCGAATGCGTCAATAAAAACAATGATATTGAGATTATTTGGCTCGATTTCGATCAATATGACAAAAATATGGCGCCTGAAGTGCTATTTCAGTGGTTTTGCGGGAGATTGAATACGCTGCGTAAAAATTCAGCCGGAAAAATTCTCGTCAGTAATTGGCCTGGTCTTCACGAACAAGCGACCACATTCAATCAATTGTTAAACGAACACGTCACTGGCATGACTGATACGTTTATTTGTGACCAGGCGGCTCTGCAAAAAGACCTGGGCAAGAACTACTTTGATGAACGCAATATGGCAATTGCCGGAATCGGCCTCAGCAATCAGGCATGCCTGGAGACCGCCAGAAGATTCGGGCTGACCTGGATCCCGTCCGTTGTTGGCCCACGCCTGAAAGCCATTATTGTTGACCTTGACCATACACTTTATTCCGGCGTCATCGAAGAAGATGGTATTGAGGAAATTAAACTTGAAAGCCATCATCTTGCACTGCAAAAACGTCTCATGGAGTTGCACGATTCAGGCATGATGCTTGCGATTTGCTCAAAGAATAACAGGGATATGGTGTACAAGCTCTTCCGGAAACGAAAGGACTTCCCGCTTACAACAGACAAATTTTCCGCTATCGTGGCCAGTTGGTCATCAAAATCCGAAGGTATACAGCATATCGTCGATGCGCTGGGAGTTAGTGCAGACAGCATACTCTTTATCGATGACAATCCTGCAGAACTCGCAGATGTTGCATCAAGGTTTCCGGATATCAAGCTACTTCAGGCACTGGAAGGCAGTTCCACGACTTGCAATGCACTCCGCCATTATCCGGGACTTCATCGATGGCATACACAAAAGGAAGACAGGGTTCGAACAAAAGATGTTCAGGCTAACCGTGAAAGAGCCTGGATACAGAAAAACAGTCAATCTGAGGAGGACTACCTTAAAGCATTAGAGATGAAGCTGATGTTCTACGTCAATCCCGACCACCTTCTGTCAAGACTGAGCCAGTTGTCCAACAAAACAAACCGGTTCAATACCGCATTTCTCAGACTTGATGAATCCGAAATAGCCAGGCGACTGCATCATCCTGAACATTACATCATCGCGGTGGAGCTGGAAGACTACCTGTCTGACAGCGGTGTTATAGGTGCTTTATTCGCGCATACAGAAAGCAATACCCTCATTATTGATGAAATATGCATCAGTTGCAGGGCCCTGGGAAGATGTATAGAGAAAACCATTTTACTGGAATCCATAGAAAAACTGCTAAGCCTGTCATTAATGCAAAAAGCCATTATCCATTTTAATGAAGGCCCTAAAAACTCTACAGCAAAACAATGTCTCGACAACACACTACAGTTGGCTCCGGGCGGCAGCAAATGTTCAGCCATATATGTGTATGATAATAATCAACCCGCTGCCAACCGTAACGACCACAAGCTTATAGATATAATATGGGATGCACGCCAATCATGAATGACATGAAATCACTGGTTCTTGAATGTCTGTCCACGGTCCTGAATAAAGAGATCACATCTGATATCAAAAGGGAAAGTCTTGACGAGTGGGACTCATTACGACATGTAGAGCTGATATTCATGCTGGAAGACCGTACCGGCCTGCGCTTTACAGAAGACGAAATAAGCGGTATCACCAGCACAAGTGACATTGCCGACCTGATTAGCATAAAAAATGGATCATAATATCTTCTTAAGCGGGCACTACTACGAACTGCGCCCTGTCAGAATGGATGATGCAGAATTTATGGTAAGCCTGCGCACAGACCCTGAGTTGTCAAAATTCCTGAACAACACATCAAGCCGCGTAGAGGACCAGAAGCACTACCTTGAGCGCTACCTCACAGAACCTGATGATTACTATTTCATTATACAGTCAAAATCAATGAAATATGCAGAAGGTATAGTTGCTATTTATGAAATTGATCACAACAATCATTGCGCTGAGTGGGGACGCTGGATTATCAGAAAGGGTTCCATGGCTGCAATTGAAAGTGCTTGTCTTATTTACAGAATCGCCTTCGAATCGTTAAAACTCGGGCAATTGTATTGCAGGACAGTTTCAGAAAACAGGTCAGTTGTCTCCTTTCACGAGTCATGCGGGCTACGATTCAACAGGGAGATTCCGGATTATGTAAAAATTAATGGGGTTACATATAATTCCATCGAACAGTCAATGACGGCCAAAGACTGGCCACAGCACCAACCGAAGCTGGAAGAAAAATCAGAGCGAATTGCACGATTACTCGACAGGTAAAGAGAAATGGAATTT
>JALVFC010000153.1 GCA_027030285.1 Thiotrichaceae bacterium
GTAGTTCACGAGGTTTTCCTTGCGCGAGCGGTCGCCTTTATACATGGCGCCGATTTGTGGCACGGTGACGTGGGATTCGTCGATCACAACCAGTGCATTGTCTGGCAGGTAGTCAAACAGACAGGGCGGTGGTTCACCGGGGTTTCTGCCGGACAGGTAGCGGGAATAATTTTCGATGCCGGAGCAATAACCGACTTCCATAATCATTTCTATATCAAACAGGGTGCGTTGCTCCAGGCGCTGTGCTTCGACCAGACGGTTGTCATCGCGCAATTCAGCAAGCCGTTGTTTAAGTTCTACCTTGATCTTTTCCACAGCATCCAGCAAGACCTGACGGGGCGTGACATAGTGCGTTTTGGGGTAAACCGTAAGACGCGGGGTGCGGCGCAGGATTTCGCCAGTGAGTGGATCAAAAAAACTGAGTTGCTCAATTTCATCATCAAACAACTCGATGCGGATGGCCTCGCGGTCGGACTCTGCCGGATGAATATCAATCACATCACCCCGCACGCGGTAGGTAGCGCGGCTCAGCTCGATATCGTTTCGGGTATATTGCAGCTCGGCAAGACGACGCAGAATAGCGCGCTGATCAATCCGTTCACCGCGATCCAGATGCAACATCATTTTCAGATAGGACTCAGGATCACCCAGGCCATATATCGCTGAAACAGTTGCCACAATAATAACATCACGCTGTTCCAGCAGAGCTTTGGTAGCCGAAAGACGCATTTGCTCAATATGATCATTGATGGATGCATCTTTTTCGATATACACATCCGAGGCAGGAACATAGGCTTCTGGCTGGTAGTAGTCGTAGTAGGAGACAAAATATTCTACTGAGTTTTCAGGGAAAAACTCCTTCATCTCCCCATAGAGCTGTGCTGCCAGTGTTTTGTTATGCGCCATGATAATGGTCGGGCGCTGTGTTTGCTCGATGATATTGGCAATCGTGAAGGTTTTGCCTGATCCTGTGACACCAAGCAAAGTCTGGTGTACCAGACCATTATTCAACCCATCAACCAGTGAGCGGATGGCTTCGGGCTGATCACCAGCGGGCTGATATTTTGCATGGAGCGTGAATTTCTTTGCAGACATATGGGTTATTGAAATGGTCTTTTCCGAGGCAGATTAGTCGATTGGGAGCTGAGTGTGATTTCAATATATCCGTTAAGCTTGCGTACATCAATGGCTGATGCAACTTTTGGTAAGTGTTTTTGTAACGAGAGCAGCTTTTTAAATTTGAATCTCTTAATAAGAGAGTAATTTACTGCAAGAATACGAGTATCTGCTCGTACTAAGATATACTCAGGCGCTGCAGTTCAACAGAGTGGTAAAAGCGTTGCGGTTGATGGAACCTTCCTAAAGGCAGATGAAGCGGTTGTATATCTGTCGAAGCAAAGCCAGTTGTTGCAACACCTGTCCACTGAATAAGAAATGCTTAAGTAGCAATTCCACCATAGGAAGCGATGCTTTAGCTTCGCAAGGGGCTAGCACAATGGTGTTTTCTGCATAACGAGGTTGCTGCTAGACAACGCAGTGCGTTGTCTCTACGGTTGGTGGTATGCAATCTATCTATCCTCGTAGAGACAAGGCACTGCCTTGTCTATTCAGCATAATAAACTGAATAACCGACTATTATGGCTATATATTTAAAATACGGCTATAATTTGAAATGTATCGTTTCAGGAGAATTGATAATGACTATTCAAAGCAGTATCGCAGAAACCAAAGACAAGCTACCTAAATACATCCGCGAAGCCGAAGCAGGCAATGATATTTGTATTACAAGACATGGCAAAGCAGTTGCTATGATAATTTCTGTTGATCGTTATAAAAGCAAATTCACAGAAGAAGATAATGGTCTATATGGTGCAATCACGGCATGGCGAAAGCAGCTCGATAGCGATGACGGTGATATGTGGACAGATGCTGAAATTGATGCACTCAGAGATAAATCACCAGCGAGAGATTTTTCATGGGATTAAGTTATTTACTGGATACCAATATTATCTCGGAACCGACCAAGCAAATTCCTAATTCAAATGTGTTGCAAAAACTGGCACAGCATAATGGTCAATACGCCATATCCTCTATCACATGGCATGAGCTCAATTATGGTGTAGATAAAATACCAGAAGGCAAAAAGAAGCGACTATTACAACAATACCTCTACACGCTAGAAAAAAACCATCTCCCCATACTGCCTTATGATAAAACTGCCGCTAGATGGTTAGCACAAGAACGATATCGCCTAGTAGCATCAGGGCAAACTCCCGCAAAAGAAGATAGTGAAATAGCAGCTATTGCCGTTTGTAATAGGCTAATATTAGTGACTAGAAACACCAGTGATTTCAAGCTGTTTAAAGGTTTAATACTAGAAAACTGGTTTTAATAATGAGATAAATGATAGTTCGTAGAGACAAGGCACTGAATGAATTACTATCTAATCTAGTTAAATGTGAAAAATTGCTTAAGGATGTTGGTGAGGAGTTTTGGTCTAGTAATCTCCGTAACATTATACAGCAATATACTGATGAATGGTCCCCTTCATCAATTGATAGAATATTGTCGTGGTACGGAGGTATGGGGTCATTCAATGATTTAATGATTTCTACACACAATGGTCATATGATTGATGAAGGAGATGAAGAAAAGCTGAATGATGAGCTCGATCTTATTCGTGATGAGATATACTTAGAAGCAAACAAGCTAAATAATTAGAGCCATATGGGGCGCAGATATGCGTTGGCTGATAGAATTCACGAGAACAACTGAACAGCCATCAAAAAGGAGCTGACTACACCCGCGACTACCAGTACGACAACCAGGGTAACATCACCTTCAAAACCGGGGCAGGGCAAATGTACTACGATGCCGGCAACCGACTAACCCGTCGTACCACCGCATCTGGACAGCAGGTCAACTACCAGTATGACGCCAATGGCAACAT
This sequence comes from Thiotrichaceae bacterium, assembly GCA_027030285.1. Classification (GTDB taxonomy): domain Bacteria; phylum Pseudomonadota; class Gammaproteobacteria; order Thiotrichales; family Thiotrichaceae; genus HyVt-477. The sequence goes on from JALVFC010000153.1 coordinate 2,951, forward strand.
GACCCACGGAGACGGGCGCACCTACCAGTGGACCGCCTTCAACAAGGCAAGCGCCATCACCGCCGCCGGAGGAGCCACACGCTATCAATACGACGGCAACCACAACCGGGTTAAAAAGACCAACCAGGGCGTCACTACCTACTACTTCGGCAACGACTACGAAGTCATCCTGGAGACCGACAAAGATAACCGGCAGGTCAGACGTATGCGTCACCACATCTACGTCGGCAACGAACTGGTCGCCACGCATGAAAAAACCCTGGTCAACGGCAACAAACAGGCAGATACCACCGCCTACATGCACCGTGATGCACTAGGAAGCATCGACACCGTCACCAACGAAGGCGGACAAATCATCCAGCAACAACGCTACACCCCCTTCGGAGAGGCACTGGAAGTTGTTGATAACAACTACTACCGTGCCAGCGAGATACGCGGCTTTACCGGACACGAAAACGTCGGTGATACCGGGCTGATCAATATGAACGCCCGCCTGTACGACCCCATCATAGGCCGCTTCGTACAAGCCGACACCATGATCCCCGAACCGGGCAATGTACAAAGCTACAACCGCTACGCGTACGTCATCAACAACCCGATGAAATACACCGACCCGAGTGGCCACTTCTGGTTTCTACTCGGACTGGGAGCCTTCCTGTTCAGCCAGATCACAGATGATCCCTTCTTACAAAAGATCACCGCCCTGGCAGGGATGGTCATGATGGGCAATGCACTACCCCACGGAGGGCTCATAACCACCATGCAAAATGGCGCCGTA
>JALVFC010000154.1 GCA_027030285.1 Thiotrichaceae bacterium
CATTCCCAGCCCCTTCGAGCGCAGTACAATATCCATTGCCTGATCCCAGGGCACATCTTTAAGACGCAGGGTAATACTGCCTTTAACCGTATCACTAACGACAATATTCTTGTCAGTGAAGTCAGCTAGCAGCTGCAGTACGGAACGTACTTCAATGTCCTGAAAATTCAGCGTAAGCTTGTCACCCTTATACTGTTTCTTCTTTTTCGCTAACTCTTCAACACTTAACTTCTTTTCCTTCTTGTCAACATGGATAACTAGCTGATCACCTTTTTTCTCTGTACGGTAATTAAAGTCACCACGCACATAAACCTTAACCAGTGAATCTGCTCCTTGCCGCATTACACTGATATTTTTCACTGGTGTTGCAAAATCAAGTACATCATAATTCTTTTGTGAAGAGCCAGTACTGATGCCCTTCAGTGTTGCTATGACGGCATTGCCAGATTTACGAGTTTCAATTTTCACGCGGTTATCTGGTAATTTAACAATAATACGCCCGTTACCTTTCTCATCCCGTCTGAAGTCAACGTTTCTAATACTGCGTGATGATGGCATATGCCTTGTTACCGGAGGCTCGTGATAAACAACATTGGGAGTATGTTTATTTGCCGGCACAACAGCACTGCGTTGAGCAGACATCACACTTGTATATGCTTCTCCCTTCACGGGACGCTGCACAGGCATCGCGTTAATCATCCTGCTTGAAGCTATCTCAGGCACTTTGGCAACTGGTAGCGGGCGAGAGGCTGTTTTTATCCGGGTATTCCTGTTGGCAGGAAACTTGATGACCTGATTGACCCAATCACGGTTATTCGTTGTCCCCATCTGAACAGGATTAAGCACCTTAAGGCGTAAATTATTCCCCTGTTTTTCTGTCACATACTGCGCAGACTGAGCCAAATTTAATGTCACACGCACACGACCTCCTGCATGCGCCACATTAATCCGCTTGATATTCCCTTTCCCAGACAGACTTTTATGCAAGGATTTACTCAAGTCTGCATTATAAAAGTCCAACACTAATCTGGGTGGGTTTTGCAAGAGAAAACCTTTGGGTGTTTTTGCAGGCATATCAAAATTAAATAAAACTTCTGAGGAACCCGAAGAAACTGTTGGCTTAATACTGTTTAGCTGTAAAGCATTAGCTTGCGTTGCCATACCAATAGCTGCTGGCAGGAGTGCTAATTTCAATAGATGCTCTACTGTTTTCATGATGTTAACCTGTCTTTTTATTATTTATTATTATTGGGTTTGTGTTATTTAATAGAAAGTGCAATAGCATTATCGCGAACCTTATATCCACCAAAGCCATTGGGTACCACTTCTTTCAACTTGATCTTTGTCTCTGTAATTTCCTCTACCTTGCCAAAATTTTTGCCAAGGTAGTTTCCTTTCTTAATCCGCTGTATGCCACCATCAGGGATTTTAATCAACCCCCATAGCTCACCTTTACGATGTACAGTGCCCACCATTGTCAGGCTATCAAGGGGGAAGCCTTCCAGAAACTCAGGTATTCTTGTGGTATCAATTTCTACGCCATTTTCTATTTTTTTCACTTCAGAAACAGCACTCACTACAGGAGCCAAAATTGACACATCAAAAGGATCTATATCTTGCTCAGGATAAACAAAGCGTAAATAGGGCTTGATTGCAGGTATCGGATCTATGGGTTTAGCCGGTCTACTTTTTACACTGCTTATATATGCATCAAGTTCTTGTTCTTTCGCACCATTACAAGCTGACAGCAGAGAAGCTACTGACAACAAAGCAAGCAGTTTTAATGATAAGGAAAATGGGCGATAAGGTGCCATAATCACTTCTCACCTCCTTCACTAAGGTAACGATAAGTCTTGATGGTTGCAGTCATCGCCAGTTTCTTTTCTCCTGATGGAGACAAACTGATGTTCTCTATGGTCACAATTCTTGATAGCCCTGAAATATCACTGACAAAAGCCGCCAGCTGCGCATAAGTACCTCGTGCCTTTAAGGTAATAGGCTTTTCTGCATAGAACTCCTTGCGTGTTTCAGCACCTGGCTGAAACAGGTCGATATCCAGACCATGAAAAATCCCTTTTTCAGAAATATCCAGAATCAGTCCAGGTATTTCTGTTTCACTCGGCAACTGACGAACCAGTGTTCCAAATGAAAAACGCATTTCTTCCAGTTGCTTCTTATATGCTGGTAACTGGCTAGCTCTTTCCTGCTTGCTCTCAAATGTTTTCTTTAGCTGGACTTCTTTTTTTTCAACAGCATCAAGCTCACTCAGCTGATCAACAATTACCAGCCTGTAACCCATAAAAACAATAAATGCAAATATAGCTGCAATAGCACCGAGTCGAATGGGCAAAGGAACACTTGCCGGGTCCTCAACCAGACTGTTCAAATCTTGCATATCCATTAGTTTTTCCCTCCCTTGTCTGCAGCAGTCTGCACCTCTGGCTTCAGCAACTGGGTGACATTTAGAACAAACTTACGTAAGCGAATATCCCCCTGTTTCCTGTCTTTTGAGAGGATATTAAGATCAGAGGAACTGAGCCAGGCTGACGAATCCAGCCTCTCCATATAACTTGACACGCGCGCATTGGACTCAGCTTTTCCCACCAGCTTAATAGTGTTCCCCTTTTGCTCAAGCTTGGTGAGATACAAACCTTTCGGCAAAGACTTCACCATTTCATCAAACAGATGCACGATACTGGGGCGTGTAGACTGCAAACTATCAATAATATCTATCCGGTCTAATAACGCCTTGCGCGTCACATCCAGCTTTTTTATCTCTGCAATTGTTTTATCAAGTCGCTTAATTTCACTGGTTAAACGTGCATTACGTTGTTCCTGATAGCTGATATTTCCCTGCATCCAGCTATACGCACCAAAAACTGTTAACACACCAAAAGCTACTGATGAAATCGCCAGCATAATAAACTGTTTACGGCTTTCTTCCCGTGCTTCTTCACGCCAGGGGAGTAAATTTAATCCTGCCATTAATCAAACCCTCTAAGCGAAAGTCCCGTTGCCACTAACAGGGCAGGGATGTCATTAGTAAAACGTGCTGGATTTATGCGTGAGCTCAGACTCATCTCGGCAAAGGGATTCACCAGCGTAGTGGGAATATTTACTGAAGCCTGAATTTGCTCATCAATACCCGGAATACTTGCACTACCACCTGACAGCAGAATCTTGTTTACATCTGCTTGCTGGGTAGAGGCATAATAAAACTGTAAGAAACGATTCACCTGGCGCACCATATTGTCCCGAAACGGATCCAGAACCTCCGGAATATATCCCTCTGGCAGATCCCCTGTTTTCTTGGCATAACCAGCTTCCTCAAAAGTCAGACCATAACGCTGCATGATCTCTTCCGTCAGTTCTTTACCTCCAAAAGCCTGCTCACGGGAAAATGTCACCTTGCCATGTTCAAACACAGTCATACCCGTCATTGAAGCACCAAAATCCACAACTGCCACCACATCAAGATCATGTACATCCTTAACTAGCGTGGAAAACAGCAACTCCAGAGAATGTGACTCCAGGTCTACAACTTCCACTTTCAAACCAGCTATCTCAGCAGCTGCAACTCTTGCCTCGACATTCTCTGAACGGGTAGCCGCAAGCAACACGTCTATAGACTCGCTGGAATGCTTGGACTCACCAAGCACTTCAAAATCGAAGTTCACTTCATCCATGGGGTAGGGGATATGCTGCTCAGCCTCTAGCAT
>JALVFC010000155.1 GCA_027030285.1 Thiotrichaceae bacterium
TGCAAAATCCCAGCTAACCGTGCCCAACCTTACTATGAATACGGAGCTTAAAGGCAAGCTGATTCCCGGCGGCACGCTCACCAAACAGGCTCAGGGCAAAGCCAATATAAACTGGGCAAGCAAACAGGGCAGTATTGATCTGTCCAGCTTGCTGGTTAAGCTGGCTAACCTGGAGTTACAGGGCAGCGCTGTGCAGATTCAACCGCTGGCAGAAAAGCCCTCTGTGTCAGGTCAGTTTCAAACCAACACCTTTAATCTGAAACAGGTTTTAAAAACTCTGGGCATAGCCGCTCCTGCCACTAAAAATCCACAAGCCCTTTCTAAGGTACAGGCAAATTTCAAACTGGATACTGATGCAGACCATGTCACCCTCAAACCACTCACACTAAAGCTGGATGACACCACCATTAGCGGTAAACTGTCGCTTAGCAACTTCTCCCAGCCAGCATTACGTCCTGATCTCACCATTGATCATATCAACGTGGATAATTATCTGGCTCCGGAAGGCAAGGCAGCAGCCAGCACCTCATCAGCATCCTCCGGGGATCAGGAGTTATTGCCTCTGGAAATGCTGCGCACTCTGGATATTGAAGGCGGGATTGATATTGGCTCGATGATTATTAACAAGTTAAAACTGAGCCAGATTAAAACAGGAATCAAGGCGCAGAAAGGACTAATAAAGATTAATCCTGCCAATGCCAGCCTGTATAAAGGCAAGTACCAGGGGCAGATTACCGTTGATGCCAGACAGCCTACACCTACCTTGTCCATGCACCACGAACTGGTCGGTTTACGCTCCGAGGGACTGCTTTTTGATCTGTTCCAGGATAAGTATATTTCAGGTGATACCCGACTAGTGACAGAAATGAGCTCTCGTGGCAACACTCTGGATGCCTTGCTGAAAAATCTTAATGGAACTACCAGTATTTCCTTTAAAGATGGCACCATACGTGATTCACGGCTCGCTCAAAAAACCGCGCTTGCTGTAAAGGCTTTTGAGAAAAAAGAGATTAAAGGCGACAAGTCTGTAGTTACCTTTACTGGCCTCAGCGGTGACTTTAAAACCACCAATGGCGTATTTAAAACGGATAATCTCAGCCTTAAATCACCCTATCTGAATATCTCTGGAGCTGGCACCGCTGATGTTGCCCAACAGCGACTCGATATCACATTGCGCATAGGATCAGCCAAACAAAAAGGTGACAAGGCACTCTATGCACCATTGCGTATTTATGGCTCTTTCACTGATCCAAAATTTCAACTCAAGCTGGACGACCTGCTGAAATCACTCGCCCAGCAAGATCTTGACAAAGCCAAACAAAAAGCCAAAGAGCAACTGGAACAGAAAAAGAAAGAACTGCAAGACCGTATTGCAGCGGAAAAAGCAGCTAAAAAGCAACAATTACAGAAAAAACTAGATGAACAAAAGGCAAAAGCCCTGCAAAAGATAGAAAAGAATATTGGTAACAAACTGGGTGATAAGCTCAAGCAACAACTGGGAGGTGACAATACCCCATCCGCCAAAGACGCAACAGACAGCAATCAGGAGGCACCAGCCAGTGTTGAAGACAAAGTTAAGGATAAATTGAATAACAAATTAAAAGGTTTGTTCTAGGAGTTTCATGTTGCACTAGTCATGAGCTTTACAGACAAGCTACTAAAATGGTTCGATCAATACGGACGTAAAGATTTACCCTGGCAGCAAAACCCGACACCGTATCGTGTCTGGGTTTCAGAAATCATGCTGCAACAAACCCAAGTCGTCACCGTCATCCATTACTACCAGGCTTTTATGCACACCTTTCCGGATGTACTGACCCTGGCAAATGCTGATCAGGACAGCGTATTGCAACACTGGGCTGGGCTAGGTTACTACAGCCGCGCCCGCAATCTGCACTATGCAGCCCGACAAGTCCGCGACGACCACGCTGGCAATATCCCGAGCACACTGGATGGATTGATGAGCCTGAAAGGGATTGGACGCTCCACTGCCGGAGCCATACTGAGTCTCGCTTACCAGCAATCACAAGCTGTCCTCGATGGTAATGTAAAGCGGGTTCTCTCGCGCTATCACGCTATCGAAGGCTGGCCAGGTCACAGTGCTGTACAAAAAAAGTTATGGGAGCTTGCAACTCACCACTTGCCAGTAAACCTGCCAAAGCAGCGCAATGCAGATTACACACAGGCCATTATGGATCTTGGTGCCACCGTATGTAGCCGTAGCAAACCGGATTGTCAGTCCTGCCCTTTGCTGGCAGATTGCAAAGCACTTCGACAAGGCAATCCGGATGCCTACCCCAGTCCTAAACCACGCAAGAAAATCCCCAGCAGATCTGCACTTATGCTCCTGTTAGTTAATCATAATAATCAGGTGCTTATAGAAAAACGTCCACCCACAGGCATCTGGGGTGGCTTATGGAGTCTGCCACAATTCGATAACTATGAAGACTGCGCACTCTGGTATCAAAAACAGTTCGCAGTTAGCATGCCTGACGCGGATAAACTGCCGCCTTTTGTACACACCTTCAGTCATTTTCGCCTGCAAGTACAGCCCCTGAAAATTGATCTTGCAAATACACACTATTCACCCAATGCTAAAGGTATTATGGAAGCGGGTGACTTCCTCTGGTATAACAGTAAAACCAATTTTTCAGGCGGTTTTCCCGCCCCGATAAAAAAACTATTTAAAAGGATTCACTTATGACACAACCCACAACACGCATGGTGCAATGTGTAAAACTCGGTAAAGAAGCTGAAGGACTTGAGCGTCCCGTTTATCCAGGCGATCTTGGCAAGAGAATTTTTGAGAATGTCTCAAAGCAGGCCTGGGGAGACTGGATTAAGCAGCAGACTATTCTGATGAATGAATATCGGCTAACCCCGGTAAACCCCAAAGACAGAAAGTTTCTGGAAGAGGAAATGGAGAAATTTTTCTTTGGCGACGGGCCATCAAAAGTCGATAACTTTGTTCCTGAATAGAGCAAATTACGATGTATATAAGCTGAGGTCGTACCCATAAGTTGCTAAGAATAGATGCTAAAATAAACTCTATTGCCCCTTTCTTGCTCAAAAAAATCTTCAGAAACTTAATATACGTCAAAAACAAAGGCTTTTTTCGAAAATATTTTGTTAGAGAATATAAGTTGACTCTTATATAATCCGCCAATATTTTATTTTCGATATTTAGCCCTTTTTTAACCTTTTACTTAGCTGGAATTTAATAATGGCAACTCATCCTTCACACAAAGACCCCATCGCCAAGGTTGCACTCATCGTGGCTTCACTGCTTATCCTCTCCGCAGTCTATGTGCTTATCAGCAGCCTGATCCATACCATCAAAAGAAACTCAACCAAAGGTGAAATCGATACTAAAACCCTGGTTGCCAACAATGCTGCCATGGTTGAGAGCGTACTTAAACCCGTTGGTGAAGTAACCACATCTGATGGCTCCGGTACAGTTGCAGCAGGTCCTGCACGCTCTGGTGAAGAAGTCTTCAATGCGGTTTGTCAGGCATGTCATGCAACAGGAGCAGCTGGTGCGCCCAAAGTTGACGATAAAGCAGCCTGGGAGCCCCGTGTTGCTAAAGGCTTCGATGCCCTGATGAATACAGCTATTAATGGTAAAGGTGCCATGCCTGCTCGCGGTGGTCAGAATGTACCTGATGCTGAATTAAAAGCAGCCATTGACTTTATGAC
>JALVFC010000156.1 GCA_027030285.1 Thiotrichaceae bacterium
ACGCAAAGTAGTTGCTAATTTTGTTACGCTACTTGGTCGATTGACCATCAGAAGCGTGATACTTTCTGCATAGCCAACAATGTGACAGTTATGGAAATAGAATCCCTGGAAATACTCGACTATGTGCGCAAGGTTCCTCCGCTGGATCAGCTTGACCAGCAGGTGGTCAGTGATCTTGTCAATAGCATGGAGATTGCCTTTGTAAAACGGGGGGCTCGCATTATTGATCAGACAGCTGGGGATGAAAGGGTTTATCTGATTCGCAGCGGTGCAGTAGAAATCAAGGATACGAATAATCAGTTAGTGGCAAAGCTGGCAGAGGGTGAGTGGTTTGGTCAGCAACATGTACTTACTCCTGATGCGGACAGGCTCAGGGTGACTGCGTTGGAGAACTGTCTGCTATACCTCATCCCCGCTAATGAATTTAGCCTGCTGGTGCAAACACATCCACAGGTGCAACAGTATTTTGAACAGCATAAACCTGCCCGCATACGCCATGCCCTTAAAGGCATGCAAAAAGCTGAACATAGCTCGCTGATGGCGTTGCGGATTGCTGATCTTGTGCATGGAACACCCTTGTTTATCGAAGATAGCGAAAGTATTGCCACCGCTGCGAGGCTTATGACACAACATACAGTTACCGCCATGCTGGTCAACCATAATGGCAGGTTGGCGGGGATTTTGACTGATCGCGCTTTTTGCACCAAAGTGGTTGCAGAAGGCATGGATTCCAGTGAGCCTGTTAGCAGGATTATGACACCAGAGCCGCTTACATTGTCAGCAGATAGTCAGGCAGCGAGTGCCTTACTACTGATGTCGCAACATAATATTCGGCATCTGCCGGTCATGCGAGATGACAAGGTGGTTGGCATGGTGACGGCAACGGATCTGATTCGCAAGCAGAGTGCGAATGCCATTTACCTGGTAAATGAGATTCATCGGGCGCACCACCTGCATGAACTGGTGTCCCTCAGTGAACAGTTGCCCGGCATGCTGGTTTCACTGGTAGAGAGCAGTATGACGGCACATGATATTGGTCATGCGGTTAGTTCTGTCGGGCAGGCAATAACGTATCGCCTCCTGCTGCTGGCGGAGGAAAAACTGGGAGCACCACCAGTTGAGTATTGCTGGGTTTGTGCCGGTTCCATGGCAAGAGGGGATCAAACGGCGCATTCTGATCAGGATAATGCGCTGATTCTGGATAATGGTTATATTGAAGCGTCACATAAATCATATTTTCAGCAACTTGCGAAGATAGTTTGCGATGGTTTGCATGCCTGTGGTTACGTGTATTGCCCTGGAGATGTGATGGCTAGCAACCCCAAATGGTGTCAGCCATTATCAGTCTGGAAAAGTTATTTTTCTGACTGGATTGATGAGCCTGAACCCAAGGCTTTGATGCATGCCAGTATTTTCTTCGATTTAAAAGCGATTTATGGCAAAAAATCGTTATTGCGACAACTGCGCAAATTCGTTTTGCAAAAGACGCGCAATAATCACCTGTTTTTATCACTGATGGCAGAGAATGCCTTGCAATACCAGCCACCACTGGGCTTTTTCCGGCAGTTCGTACTGGAGAAGGGTGGCGAGCAGGGCAAGGCGCTGGATATGAAAAAAAGAGGGGTGGTTCCCATAATTGACCTTGCCAGGGTGTACGCACTACAGGCAGCCGTTGAGCCCATTAATACCAGGGATCGCCTCATAGCGGGGAAAAAAGCGGGTGTCATTAGTCAGGAGGGAGCAAGAGATTTGCTGGATGCCTATGAGTTTATCGGTTCGGTGAGATTGCAACACCAGGCTAAACAAGTGTTAAAAGGTGATAAACCAGATAATTTTGTCTCTCCCAATGATTTATCATCGCTCGAACGGAGACACTTGAAAGATGCTTTTGAAGTGGTTGTTACGTTGCAAAGTGCAATGAGAAACAACTTTCAAATAAAATTATAAGATGTTGTTTGGTAAGTTCCTTTCCGTTTCAGCTCAGCAGCAAAAGTTGCTTGCTAAAACCACTGATCCTGGCGTAAGGCATTATTTGCAAACCCCTTTGCCCAGCATGAATACACCTTATGCGGAAGTCGAATATCTGGCTCTTGATTTTGAGACGACAGGGCTGAATGCACGTCAGGAAGCTATTTTAAGCGTCGGCTATAGCGTTATCCAGCAGCAACGCATTCAGCTGAGTGAAAACGGGCATCATATCATCAAGGTGAACCGTCCTATCTCCGAGGAAAGCATCGTGATTCATAAAATCACCGAGGAACGTGCGTGCCGAGGTGAGCATATTCATGATGTGATGCAGCTATTATTACGGAAAATGGCTGGACGTGTTTTATTAGTGCATTATGCAGCGATTGAAAAAAACTTTCTTAAACAGATTTGCAAGCAACTCTATGGCTTTCATTTGCCGTTCCTGATGGTCGATACTTTCGCTCTGGAGTATAACTATCTGCACAAAACCGGCCAGTTGATCGTTGAACAACAGCTTAGACTGTCAAACCTGCGGAAACACTACGGATTACCCCGCTATCATGCTCACAATGCCATGGTAGATGCCATCGCTACTGCGGAACTGTTTTTGGCACAAATGCAAAGCAGACACACAACAGCATGCCAAATCCCCTTGAAACAAATCCTGTTATAGCCTGTTAATATGTCAACATCCTACGACAGACCTTTGCTGATCAGCACAAAAAGATCACCCGCCTTAATAGCCATGATTATATTGCCGCATGTGCTGACTGTCATATTTGTCGTGACACTTCCGGGGTTACAGACAGGCTACAAAATCGTCCTTACAGGGTTAATCACGGCATCTGTTATTTATTACTATCGCTGGCATATTTCGCGCTCACTTGGAAAATCAGTATTACAGGCTGTGCATACCATGAACGTGGGAAATGCCGGGAGCTGGACAATTGATCTGGCTGGTCAAAAAGAGATAGGTGCTGTATTACTTCCTGACAGCTTTGTGAATAACTGGATGGTCATTTTGAATTTCAAGGACAGGCAGAATAAACGTTATACCTTGCTAGTGCCCGCTGATGCTGTATCAGACGATGTGTTTAGACAGTTAAAAGTAAGAGTCAGGTTGTTTTCTGACAGGAATGGGTGAATGACGGGGTGTCATACTGGCGCATGCCGGTATCCAGTGTGTCCGACAAGGGCTAAAACTTGTTACCTGAAACGTGGTAACTGGAAGTTGTAACGACAACCATAGCGAAACCGCAAGAGGGAAACCGTGAGGTCAACCTGAAGGAAGCGGCAACCAAAGACATGGTATGGTAGGAACACGAACAGATCGAGAGGCAGGGTGTGGGCGATGAGCATGCTGGAAAATGCGAAACCCAACCGCTACCGAAAGACACACCAAGAAACATCTGATGGCACGGGTCGAAAGTTTTAGCAGGTGAAAAATTTAGTGTTTCTGCTGGCTGCGAATATATTTCTTGATATCTGCTGGGGTAATATTACCCGCTTGCATGGCTTTCAACTTCCCCTGGGGTGAAAAAATCAGATAGGTGGGTGCCCCCAGCAGTGATTTTTTGGCGATTTTGCGGACATACTCGTTAAACTCTTCACGGTCGGTAAGCAATGTTGGAAAGTTGACCTTAAAACGATTAATAAAACGTTGTGCTTTTGACTTGTTACCATCCAGAGAAACGCCGATCAGTTTTGCATTCGGGAAAGAACCGTTG
>JALVFC010000157.1 GCA_027030285.1 Thiotrichaceae bacterium
CTGAGGGCTATATCGGCTTTGCTATTATCATCGGCATGCTGGTTGTTTTCTGGACTATTATCGCAGCTGCTGTAATAGCCTTGAATGTTAGCAATATTGCAATTGGCGACTCCCTGAAAGATACGCTATTGCTGCTCATGCAGGACAAGCAAATCCACTCCATTATGGGGCTGTTATTTCTTATTGGTTTAGCATTTGCAGTGCTAAGTTATATGATTAGTGTTATCTCGATCCCACTTATGACACACCGCAAGGTAGACGTGGTAACAGCCATGATTGCCAGTGCAAAATCAGTAATGAAAAACCCGCTTGCCATGCTTATCTGGGCAGCAATTATCGTCGCCATGATCGGCCTGGGCTTTATGTTTGCCTTTGTTGGGGTTGCTGTTACTTTACCAATTATCGGTCACGCCAGTTGGCACGTCTATCGCGAACTCATCGTTGATGACCGCGTACTTACTGCCAAGCCAGATTGCGATACTCCTCCTTTCTTTAAAAAGAAAAAGTCTGTTAGTAACGCTTAAGTCACCCTGATTCATGTCTGCACAAGACACAACGAGAGTGTGACGAGAGGTGTTACAAGTGATGCGACAGATTATTAAATCTGTCGCATCTATCATTTCTGTACTTCGCTGGTATATTCGCTGGTATATATGTTCCAGTACCGACTAAATACTGCAAAACCTTCAGTATCCTAATTGGCAGTGTGCTTTTTCTCTCCAGACAACTTCACCATTTTATAAACGAAATAACCCATAAATACGAAAATAAAAAGAAGTGTAAACATACTCAAATACCCAATCGGGCTAAACAGTATTTCTTTCATAACCAACTCCATTTACATCAAAAAGACCAAGCAACAAGCTGCTTATTAACCAAACCAGATCACAAAGTACACCACTTAGCTTTAGCCAGCATTGCCACAGGTCAAGGCATCTTTGTCTAAAAGCCTGTAAAGTTGATTTATGTCATCTTATTGACTCCTTAGAACAAAACTCTGCCACACCCCCTTTTGAGCAGACTATATTTAACTGTGTGGATAAACATGTATGAATGAGAACATTGTAAGGATCATTATGTACCTGCTTATGTCAGTTGGTGCCGCGCTTGTACTTACTGGAGCAGGACTCATCTTTTTTACTGACATCTATCTGGATAAAGGAGCTGACGGGGTATTAATTATCGCCGCCACCATCGCTGCGGGTCTTTTTTTATTATTACCTACAAAGATTTTCCTCACACTACAACTGATGAAGAAAAATGATGAGAAACGAGTGCAGGCATTAGCAGCTTCAGATCCAGCAAAGAACAGGAATGATGAGTAACTGTTCAGCGTAATCTGAGTAGTTACAAAATGACACCCATGAAAACAAACACTGCCCGTACGTACCGAGCAGACCCTCATCAGGAGCTTGTCCAATAGACAGGATGCGCGTAATGATAGACAGCCTCCTAAGCACATCAACCAATAGGAGAGAGTATTATGATCAGCTTTACTGAACTGACACAACAAAACCATAAAATTGCCGAATTATCAAAAGTATTGTCGCATATCATCAAAGACAGAGAAATTTGCGATACCGATGTCACCTGTGATCTGTTTTTTGATTTTGTTAGCAGGGTTCAGGAACACCTGGACGTAGAAGACAGGGAAATATACCAGGCCCTACTCACTCACCAGGAAAACCGTGTAAAAAATACTGCAAACCGTTTTTTATCCGGCTCGGCTGAAATCAAGCGGGTTTTTAAGCAATATCTAAGACGCTGGTGTAACCAGAAATCATTACGTATAAAAAACCATGGTCAATTTGTACAGGAAACCAACGATATGTTTGATCTGGTATTACAGCGTATTCAAGATGAGACTGAACATCTTTACCCAATTGTTAAAGAGGTAAAATGGGAAAAACAGGCGGCTTAGGTTTGCCAGACGATTTCAACCTGAATTCACATTACAACATTCACTGATTCAGGTTGAAGTCATTCAGCTACTTGGGCTTGTTGCAGTATCTGCACAAATTCTTTTTTCCACGTCTCAAACCGACTAGTAAGCGATTTATCCTTCACCATGGGTATCAGGGATTCGGGATTCAGGATACTCACTACACTTTCCTTTCCCTCTGCGTATATCAATATTTTAAAGGGTAAAAAGGGGATAAGTTCAGCATGCGACTGGCTTATTTCTCTGACTTCAGGCAACCTGCCAAAAAACACCACACGATATTTATCAGTTTCGTAACCCATCTCCTTAAGTCCACCATCGCAGCGCTGTATATGTGCCACCGTAAATCCATTTTGATACAAAACGTGCCTGATGATATCCAGTGTCTCATCAAAATTATGTTGCACCCGTGTGACTAGGATTTTTTCATCTTCGCTCACCTTACTTTCTGCAGACCAGACAGGTGAGCATATCAGCACCAGGGACACAACCAGACTCACCAGTAACCTCATAGTGTCACCTCATCAATAATATCGTTATAACTTTGTTCAATTTCCTGAAATGCTTCTATCAGACGGTCATTATTAAATAATGTTGCAAGCACTTTGATATTGGCATACACCAGTTGCACAGAGCCATCCTGTTTTTCAATCACCGTAATTTTACAGGGCAGGATAGTGCCCAGGCGTGGCTCTATTTTCAATGCACCATAAAGTTTGTGGAAGTTACAAAAACGGATAATAACCTGTTGTTTATTCACTGAAAATTCATCCGTTAAACCTTGCTCGAGATAACGCTCCGGAAACACTCTGAAATTATTGGATCGAACCGTTTCCTGTATACGCTTGACCGTTTCATCAAAAGAAAGGGGTGAATCTACCAAAAAAGTCAGTGGCTCATCTTTCAGAGTGGTACCTCTAACCTGCCTTTTTTTGCTGCGGATATAAGCAATTAAATGGTGTGTATCCTGGTGAGACAATTTGTGTTTATAGGAAGGCATCGGCGTACCTTCCCTGCCTTCCTGGATCACATGCAGCAAAGCACGATCCGAGATAGCATCCTGAAAAGCAGGATTATTCAGAGCAGGAGGCATAACAGACATCGTGCGCTGACGGGAAAAGGTCACACCCGTACCTTCTTTTGAGCCCTCCATATTTTCACCATGACAGCTCAAACAGTTCTCCTGATACAGGCGCTCTCCTTTCTTGATATCACCCTGAAATCCCTCAGCCTGATCCCTAATCAGATCAGCCTCACCCCACGAGCGCATATACTGAATGATGGCATTGGTCTGTCTATCATCCAGAGACAGGGAAAATGATGGCATTAACCGACCAGGGCGACCAACACGAATAGTGTAGCGGATATACTCATCTGTCAAACTCTTGATAATAGAAGGATTTGACAGCGGGAGACCAATACCTCCACCGCCTTTTATACCATGGCAGCTAGCGCAATGCTGGGCAAATAATGTTTCACCATCTGATACCTCTTGAGAGCTTGCGCTGACACCCATGGAAGGCAATAGCAATAACAATAACAACCATGTTATGCAAGAGACACGCAAGAACCAAAAATACATTAAGTCTACTCCTGATCAAATCAATTTCAGCTATAATATTAACATTTGCTAATATATACCTTGATGTACATCAGGATCGGCCCTGTTCAACCCAGAATCCAGAATTAGACAGCTGGATTGCCACCCGCAGTTGGACATGCATGCAGGCATGCAAACACGC
>JALVFC010000158.1 GCA_027030285.1 Thiotrichaceae bacterium
TGATCAGGCTTTGTGTCTGGTTGAATGGCCTGAAAAAGCGGCTGGCTTTTTACCGGAGGCGGATATTTCTGTTTATCTAAGCTATAAGGGTGTTGCACGAGAAGCTAAAATCGAAAAACATTAGTTTATTAATTTCAATAGTTTATAAAATATTTCTAAATTCTACTTGAAATATAGTCTATATTATTATTTACTATAAGAATATCTCATTAACTATTGATAATTAAACAGGTTATGGCTTTCCTTTCCAAGACTATAAAAATCAGCGAATTGAGACCTGCTGCTGCCGGGCTACTGGGTCAGTTGAGCCTTATTCTAGTGGGTTTGTTGAGTACTTCAGTGGCATTTTCTGCTGGGGCTTCTGCTGCGGGATCAGCGGATATGGCAACGATTAAACAGGTCAAGATCAGCAAACAAAAAGGTCAGGCAACACTTAGTCTGACTTTGGACAAGCCTGTAAAATACAAGGTATTTACCTTGTCATCGCCTGATCGTGTAGTGATAGATCTGCAGAAAACCCAAGGTGGCTTGACTTTAACGGGGCCAAAGCCGGTATTTCTCCGTAAGCTCCGGCATGCCAGTAGAAATGGGAATGATTTGCGAATTGTGCTGGATCTTAAAAAGGCTGTGACACCCAGGGCTAAGCTAAAGAATCGAGTTTTGAAAGTTGCCCTGCTGGCAAGTTCAGGGAAAGACTCTGGAAGCAAGCAGAAAAATCCCAAAAAACCACTCAAGAAAGTTATTAAGGCTGGTAACTCAAAAGCTAAACCAGGGCATAAACCAGAGCAGAAAAAACGCAATAAGCGGAAAAAGCCAATGTTCTCACCTGCTCCAACCCAGCCAGGCAGGCTTTACAGGGGTGATTTTATCGTTGCTGTGGATGCAGGTCATGGAGGCAGAGATCCTGGAGCTATTGGCGCCAATGGTACGCGGGAGAAAGATATTGCCTTGCAAATTGCCAGAAAGCTTAAGCTGAAAATTGATCGCACGCCGGGCATGAAAGGTGTGTTGGTGCGTGATGGTGATTACTATATTCCGTTACGCAAGCGTATGCAGATTGCCAGACAAAAACATGCAGATCTGTTTATTTCCATTCATGCTGATGCCAACCCTAACCGCCATTTGACGGGCTCGTCTGTTTATATTCTGTCGGAGAACGGTGCTTCCAGTGAGGCTGCTAGATGGCTGGCATCCAATGAAAATGCTTATGAAAGTCGCCTGGGGCAGATCAGTTTGCACGGTAAGGATAATACTCTGGCAAGCATGCTAATGGATCTTTCTCAGGCGGCTACCATAGATAATAGCTTGACGCTCGCTAACAATACATTACGTGAGCTGGGGCGTGTGACACGATTATTGCATCGCCAGGTAGAAAGTGCTGCATTTGTCGTGCTGAAATCACCCGATATTCCCTCCATACTGGTTGAAACGGCTTTTATCAGCAACCCGGTCGAAGAAAGGCGTTTAAACACCGCTGAATATCAGAACAAGTTAGCAAATGCAGTCTATAAGGGTGTGAGGCGATTCCAGCTGGTGCATGCACCAGGCGGCAGGCTAAAAGTATACGCAAGTAATGACAGGCGTCATGTGGTAAAGCCTGGGGATTCGTTGTCCGAGATTGCCAGGAAGTACGGCGTGAGCGCAAGAAGTCTAAGTCATCATAATAATTTGAGCAGCAGTACTATCCGGGTCGGGCAGAAACTCTATATTCCAACCCGCTCATAACTATCACTGAATTATCTCCTTCGTTGTGACTTGGCCACGGCTTATGCTGTGGTCTTTTTTTTGCAGGCTGCTACCAGTCGTAGGCTACAGTGTGCTTGGTGATCAGAATATCGTTGAAATAACAGGTGTTCCCTATTATGGTTGTGCAACTTGTCATCTCAAATAAAAAAAACCAGGTGTTCGCGTATGTGTGGTTTCTGCGGTTTTCTAGTTAATCAACAAAGCATTCAACAATCTTTATCCATATCCAGTTACCAGCAAACCATCAAGCAGATGACGGATGCCATCCTCAACCGTGGGCCAGATGATGATGGCTTCTGGCTGAACGATACTAATGGAGTGGTTTTTGGGCATCGTAGACTCTCCATCATTGATTTGTCACAGGCAGGACATCAGCCAATGACCTCTCACCAAGGGCGATATGTGATTGCTTTTAATGGCGAGGTTTACAATTTCCAAGATATACGAGCGGAACTTGAGAAAAAAAATGGTGCTGTTAAATGGCGCGGGCATTCTGATACCGAGGTGATACTTGCAGCTGTAGAGTGCTGGGGAGTTGAGGCGACCTTGAAAAAACTGGTGGGAATGTTCGCATTTTCGCTGTGGGACAAGGCAGAGAACACGCTCTATCTGGCACGTGACCGGATGGGTGAGAAACCATTGTATTACGGCTGGCAAGGCAATACGTTTTTGTTTGGATCTGAATTAAAGGCGTTACGACAGCATCCGGCATGGCAGGGTGAAATCAACCGTGATGCGTTGTCCAGTTATCTCCGTCATGGCTATGTGCCTGCACCGTTTTCTATTTATAAGGACATAAACAAGCTGCTTCCTGGTACTTATCTAAAGCTTTCACAGCAGCAGGCAGGGCAGCGCGCCATGCCAGAGCCGCTGCACTACTGGAGTATTGATGAGGCGGTACAGAAAGGTTTGCAAGAGCCATTTTCGGGCACACCGGAGCAGGCAGTCGAGGAGCTCGATCAGCTTTTGCGGCAGTCTATTCGGGGGCAGATGATTGCTGACGTGCCGTTGGGCGCGTTTCTCTCCGGTGGTATTGATTCCTCTACGGTGGTTGCTTTGATGCAGGACATGTCGGAGCGACCTGTAAATACGTTTTCCATTGGTTTTCATGAGCAAGGTTACAATGAGGCAGAACATGCCCGTGCTGTTGCCAGCCATCTGAAAACCAATCATACGGAGTTATATGTCACGGGCAAGCAGTCGCTGGAGGTGATTCCCGAGATACCTTCTTTGTATGATGAGCCTTTCGCGGATGCTTCGCAGATCCCAACCTATCTGGTGTCAAAACTGGCGCGGCAACAGGTCACAGTGAGTTTGTCGGGTGATGCAGGGGATGAGCTGTTTTGTGGTTATGAGCGTTATCAGCGAGGGATTAGTCTCTGGCAAAAAATCAATAAAATTCCGTTAAGGCAGATTATTGGAAATACCCTGAAACATTTGCCACCAGCGCTATTGAACAGTGTATTTTTCTGGGCAGATCGCTATTTAACGGGTGCAGAAAGTCCTGGAGATGTCGCTTACAAGTTAAATATTATTGCCGGAATGCTTACGGCAGAGAGTAAGTATGACCTGTATTATCACATGGTATCACTCTGGAAAGACCCTAATAATATTGTGATTGGTGCATCAGAAACGCCATCAATTTTCCATGCGGCGGAAAAGTTCTCTGAGCGTTTCCAGGATGCCAGAGATGGCTTTATGTATATTGATCAGCATTCCTATTTACCTGATGATATTCTTGCCAAGGTGGATCGTGCGGCTATGGGGGTGAGTCTGGAAGGGCGCATTCCTATGCTGGATCATCGTTTGGTCGAATTTGCCTGGAGGTTGCCCACTGCAATTAAAATCAGGGATGGTCAGCAAAAGTGGCCATTGCGCCAGGTGTTGTATCAGCATGTGCCCAGAAAAATTATAGACAGACCCAAAATGGGGT
>JALVFC010000159.1 GCA_027030285.1 Thiotrichaceae bacterium
TGCCGGTGGCGTGCTGATTTCTCCCAGTGATTTAACAGATTACACCCCGGTTTATTGTGAGCCTGATGGCAGCAATATGGTCTCCCAGTATGATATGCATGATGTGGAAGCTGTGGGGCTGGTTAAGTTTGACTTTTTGGGCTTGCGTAATCTGACGATTATTGACTGGGCTTTGAAAATTGTTAATGCGCGACGTAAAAAACAGGGTAAAGAACCAGTTGATATCAGCAAGATAGACCTCGAAGACCGCCCTTCATTTGAGTTGCTGAAAGCCTGTAAAACCACGGCGATATTCCAGCTGGAATCGCGTGGTATGAAGGATTTGATCAAGCGTCTGCAACCGGATGTCTTTGAAGATATTATTGCGCTGGTTGCGCTGTATCGTCCTGGTCCACTGGGTTCGGGCATGGTGGATGACTTTGTGAACCGTAAACATGGACGGCAAAAGGTTGAGTACCCACATCCTGCTCTGGAGCCTATTCTCAAGCCAACCTATGGTGTTATTTTGTATCAGGAACAGGTGATGCAGATTGCTCAGGTACTTGCCAGTTATACCCTCGGCGGGGCGGATATGCTGCGCCGTGCCATGGGTAAGAAAAAGCCGGAGGAAATGGAGAAACAGCGCTCTATCTTTATGGAAGGTGCGCTAAAAAATGGTGTCGAAGAGGGTACGGCAACCTATATCTTTGACTTGATGGAAAAGTTCGCTGGTTATGGTTTTAACAAGTCGCATTCTGCGGCTTATGCGCTGGTATCCTTTCAGACGGTCTGGCTGAAAACACATTATCCGGCTGAATTTATGGCAGCGGTATTGTCCTCTGATATGGATAACACCGATAAGGTTGTCACCTTTATTGATGACTGCAAGCAGCAGAATATCAAGGTTGTACCACCGAATATCAATCTCTCTCATTACCAGTTTACTGTTGATGATGAAGGTAGTGTGGTATATGGACTGGGAGCAGTAAAAGGTGTTGGTGAGGCGGCGATTGATGTTATCCGCGCCAGCCGTGATGCAGAAGGTGAGTTCAAGTCCCTGGTTGATTTGTGCAAGCGTGTGAGTTCACAGAAGGTTTCTCGCAGAGTGCTGGAAACACTGATCAAGTCAGGTGCCTTTGATGTCTTTGGGCAGTCGCGCCACAGTCTGATGGAGTTTTTACCTGAGGCGGTGCAAATTGCTGAACAATATCATCGTGATCAGGCAAATGGGCAGACGGATCTGTTTGGTGGTGCGGTGAATATGGGAGGGCAGGAGCCCGCAGTGCCTGAATTGCCGGAGTGGAAAACCAGACAGCGGCTGGCTGCGGAAAAGGAAGTCCTCGGGCTGTATCTGAGTGGTCACCCAATGGATGAATATCGGCATGAACTGAATCAGTTAATCTCCCATACGCTGGCTACAGTTGATGGTATGGAGGCTATTGAAGGTGGCAAGTTCTCCAAAATGCCTGTGATTATTGGTGGTATTGTTGCAGCAATACGGGTGCAAAATACCGACAATGGCAAACGTGCTTTTTTCACTCTGGATGATGGCACTGCCTATATGGAAGTCGCGGCGTTTACTGATACCTTTGAAAAATATGGTCACCTCATTCAAAAAGATGAAATCCTGCTGGTTGAAGGCTCATTGTCCAGCGATATGCGTACTGGCTCGATTCGCTTACGGGTTGAAGCCCTGCATGATATGGAAAGTGCCAGACGTACTTTTGTGCGTAGCCTGAGTATGTCGATAGATAAGGAACAAACAGGTAATGGGCTGATTGGTGAGTTAATAAACCTGTTAAAAGTGGACACTGAACAAGATCAGGAAAGGCATTGCCCTGTGCTTATTCACTATCATGCCGAAGCCAGCTCGGCGCAGCTGCGTTTGGGGGACAGCTTCCGTGCTCCGGTTGCGGATCATGATTTGCATAAAATCAAGGAGTTGCTGGGTAAAGATAAAGTGCGTTTGCATTATTGAAGAGTGAACAAATAATGCATCACTTCTCACATAGCAAACGGGCTACGACACTGTAATACCAGGACGTGCGACTTTAGTCGCGCTTTCTCGTTCCCATGCTCCGCGTGGGAATGCATTATGGATGCTCCAGTGTCCCGAGTTCAGTATCAATTCCTGTAACCAGCGGCAATTTTCTCTACTTTGCCAAGAAACTCCTCGTCAAATTCAGCACTTAACCTGGCAGAAACAGGCAGATACCAGGCGTTGTTTAATTGCATGTCGAAGCACTTGACGGCATCTTTCTCTGTCATTACCAGTGGGCTATTCAAGCCTGTTTGAAAATCTTCTTTAGAAAATCGATGATGATCTGCGAATAAATGCTCAGCAATAATATTCGCACCCAGTCTTTTTAATGTCGTAATAAAACGCTGCGGGTTGCCAATACCGGTGATGACTTGAATGTCATTAAGTTCGGAAATATGCTTTCTTTCTTTTGTCACAAGATTGACGACATCAGCCCCTGTAAGTTGCATGACATAACAGTTGTTGATAGTTGCGCTTTTCCCGCCATTACAGACAACATAATCACAGTTGTGTAATCTCTTTTTTGTCTCTCTCAATGGTCCCGCTGGAAGGCAGAAAGTGTTTCCCAGACCCCTTTGTGTATCTACTACGGCAATTTCCAGGTCACGTTGCATTTTATAATGTTGCAGTCCATCGTCAGAGATAATGATATTTGCTTGTGTATGTTTCGCAGCATATTCAATATCTGCCACTCTTCCAGGACCAGCGATTACCGGAATATTAACAGCCAACTTCATCAGCTTTGCTTCATCTCCACAGGTTTCTGTAGCAGTTTGTTCATTGACCAGAATCGGCCACCGGGATGCTGTGCCTTTGTAACCTCGTGTAATAATGCATGGAGAATAGCCTGCATGCTTGAGAAGTCTGGCAAGATAAATTACCAATGGGGTTTTGCCTGTGCCGCCTACATTAATATTGCCTACAACAATGACGGGTAGTGGCAGTGGTGGAGCCTTGGTGCTATCTGTTTTGCTTTTGATTCGGGCAAGTACACAAAACAGCAGGGACAGGGGAGATAACAGGTATTTGCCCAATTGTGTAAAAAGGTTGTTTTGATACCAAATGTATTCGAGTATTTGTTGCAGGCGGGGTGTGTGCTGGTGTTTGCTCATGGTGTATGGAAGCTCGCAAGTTGGAGCTTCCAGTTGGGTTTATTTGCGTTGTGTTTGCGTCGTTGCCAGGGAGAAATTGGTAAGCCTGACACGTCCCGCTATATCCATCGCGGTAATCACCGACTGATAACTAGCATTGGCATCTGCAGTAATCACTAAAGAAGGTGTGGTATCCATCTGATCCAGTGTCAGATTCATTGCCCGAAATAGTGTTTCAGGTTTGTTGTTTACCACTTCTTTTTTGTTGATGTAGTAGTTACCTTTGCTGTCAATCAGCAATTCAATCACATTTTCCTGTGCTTCGGGTCGGCTACTGGATGCAGTCGGTAGCTCGATCTTGATTTTTGAGTCTTTCTCAAAAGTTGTTGTCACCATAAAGAAAATCAGTAGCAGGAATACCACATCAATCAATGGTGTCAGATTGAGTTCGACTTCTTCAGCTTCTGTCGTTTTGAAGTTCATCCGGCAGAACCTCCACTTGCTGAGGGTGCTGGACGTCTTCTGACAGGAGGCTTTGCTTTAGTGCTGCTCACAGGGGATGGACGTAATTTCTCACTTGCCAGTTCTACAAGTTTTAATGCCTCCTGTTCCATCCTGACGACATAATCATTGATTCTTCCCTTGAAATAACGATGAAAGATTAAGGAGGGAACGGCTACAGATATACCAGCCGCAGTGGTAATCAATGCAGTGGAGATGCCACCAGCCAGATCAGAAGGGCTACCAACACCTAATTTGGTAATGACGCTAAAGACTTCAATCATGCCAACTACGGTACCTAACAGACCTAGCAGAGGCGTAACTGAAGCAATCGTACCCAGTGCTGTCATGTATTTATCCATTTCATGGGCAACATGGCGTCCGGTTTCTTCGAGGTTTTCCTTCATTATATGGCGTGGTAGTTGGCTGCTTTCCAGACCAGCTGCCAGAACCTTGCCGACCAATGAGCTTTTACGAATGCTGTCTATGTCTTTTTTATCAGGAGCTTGACCACTTGCGGCAATTTTATGCGCTTTGGAAATAATATTTTCAGGGATAATATTGCGTGCTTTAAGCGTGATAAATCGTTCTATCACGATAGCAAGTGCGATGACTGAGCAGATTAAAATAGGGAGCATCAAAAAGCCCCCAGCTTTTAAAAATTCAAACATATTGGTTACCTTTCAAGGTCATTTTTTATTATAAGTCGTTACCAGCCAGGTTAAGAAAGTGGCTTAACCTGTTCAATCCGGCATAATACACGGATTGCTTTCAGGATGCGTACTATTTTTATAAACGGTCGTTGTTGCTCCTTGAAATGTAACTATTTGTAACTATCTATAGACTGAACCTGCTTATCTCAACTGACATGAGGAAAAAATGAAAAGAGTATTGCTATTAGTGTTAACAAATTTTGCAGTGATTGTGGTGCTGGGTATCGTCTGGAATATTCTGGATTCCATGTTTGGCATTAGTCAGATGTTCCTGAGTATGGGGCTGCCAGCACATTTTGGTTATATTGCTGTTATGGCTTTAGTGATGGGGTTCGGTGGTGCCTTTATCAGTTTGTGGATGTCCAAGGGTATGGCTAAACGCAGTATGGGAGTACAGGTGATTTCCCAGCCTCAGAACCGCCAGGAACAATGGTTATTGGATGTGGTGCAAAGACAGGCACATGCCGTTGGTATCAAAATGCCTGAAGTAGGAATTTTCTACTCTCCCGAACCCAATGCTTTTGCAACAGGTGCCAGGAAAAATGACGCACTGGTAGCTGTGAGTCAGGGCTTGCTGGATCATATGTCACAAGATGAAGTGGAAGCAGTACTCGGGCATGAAATGTCGCATGTTGCCAATGGTGACATGGTGACACAGACATTGCTACAGGGTGTGCTAAATACTTTTGTCATTTTCCTGTCCAGGGTACTTGGTTATGTGATCGATTCATTTATGTCTCGTGGTGAAGAGCGTCAGGGCGGTTTTGGGTTTGGATATTATATTTCCTCAATAGTGCTGGAGATTCTATTTGGCTTTCTGGCAACCATTATTGTTATGTGGTTCTCGCGCTGGCGCGAATTTCATGCAGACAAGGGTGGTGCTAATCTTGCTGGTCGGCATAAGATGATCGCTGCATTAAGACGTTTACAACAGGCTCATGCTACCGAGGATCTGCCTGGTGAGTTTGCTGCATTTGGTATTGCAGGTGGGATTGGTGATGGTTTGAAACGTCTGTTTATGACACATCCCCCACTGGAAGAACGTATTGCTGCATTAGAAGCTGCTCGATAAACGAGACAAATCTAATGTCAATGTACAAGCTCATCCGTCCTCTGGTGTTTTTGCTGGCACCAGAGACGGCGCATCGTGCCTCATTAAAGTTCCTTTCATTTGCAGATAAGGTCGGCTTGTTAGGCTTGATGTATCAGGATCGCAGCACCAAAGCGGTCAATGTGATGGGAATTCGTTTTCCTAACAGGATTGGACTAGCAGCGGGACTGGATAAAAATGGTGAGTTTATTGATGCCCTGGGAAAGCTTGGATTTGGTCATATCGAAATAGGCACAGTAACACCACGACCACAACCGGGCAATCCGACACCTCGTTTGTTTAGACTTGTTGAATCAGAAGGCATTATTAACCGCATGGGTTTTAACAATAAGGGTGTGGATTATCTGCTGGAGCAGGTAAAACGGTCTAGCTACACGGGTGTGCTGGGCATTAATATTGGCAAAAACTTTGATACACCCGTTAAAAAGGCAGTCGATGATTATGTCACCGGTATGCAGAAGGTTTATCCCTATGCTGATTACATTACCATTAATATTTCATCACCAAACACACCGGGGTTAAGGACACTACAGTATGGAGAGGAGTTGCGCGATTTGTTGACTACGCTCAAGAGTGAGCAGGCTCGTTTATCAGAGAACTACCAGAAGTATGTTCCTGTCGCCGTGAAAGTTGCGCCAGATCTCGGTGATAGTGAGATTGCGAAGATCGCGGAGATATTGCTGGAACAGAAGATTGATGCATTAATCGCTACGAATACCACCTTGTCCCGGGAAGGTGTCGAAGCAGATCCGCATGCCAGCGAGCAGGGCGGCTTAAGTGGGAAACCGTTAACAACACGGTCTACTCTGGTTATTAAAAAATTTGCCGATCATTTGCAGGGGCAAATCCCCATTATTGGCGTAGGTGGTGTTTTCAGCAGTAAAGATGCATCAGCCAAGGTTGCGGCAGGTGCTGATCTCGTACAAATATATTCCGGTCTGATTTATCAGGGGATATCGCTTATAAAGGAAGCATCGCAAGCCCTTGATGAATCAGTTGTTGCAACCACTCAATAATTGAAAATTTATTTAGCAGATAAATCATTGGAATGAGTAGCCCCAGGAATAATAAAAATGAGATAAGTTTCGCCAGTGGCGGTAGTGACTGTGGGGGCTCACGATAGTTATTGAAACCTTTGCTCCCGGGCATTAGCCAAAAAACGCTGATCAGGGGTGGAAACAATAATAACAACACAGATAGCCAACCACTTTTGTTTAGATCATGGCTGCGTTGTATAGTCAGCATTATCAGAAAAGCCAGGGCGGTTATGAAGGCAAGCAGGATTAGCCCATAGGCAATTTGTGAGGAAATTATTCCTCTTTGGTAAAGTTGCCCAGCGATGGATGCAATGATCCAAAAAATACTGGTTGGTATAATAAATGAAAATAAAAAATAGATGAGTCTTCCGAGTCGTCCTTGTGTACCGAAAAGGTTTAGTTTGCTGTATTTGTTCATCGTTGTAGCTGTCAAAATCCTTTGATCCGTATGGTTGGTTTGCATACGTATATTATGCATGGGGTGTCTATGAAAAATATTGAATTCAGGATAAATGAGAGCTAGCAGGTGCGGAATGGCATGAGTGGCTGTGTGTGACAGATATTCGGTTGAGTTAGTTGTCGATCAAAATACTTTTATAGAACACATATAATGCGCAATTACTCAGCGAAATAAGCAGCAGATGTATCAAGTTATTGATTATGGGGTGCTGTGAATACATCCCTGTAAGCCTACGGCAGCTTCTCTGCTGCCGAATCCCGTATAATCAATAACTTGATGCCTTGTATAATGTTTCACTGAGTAGTTACTATAAAGCTTGTTGGGGCAATAATCTGAATCCGTATTAAGTCACGGATTTAGCATAAAAAAAGCCACTGTAACAGTGGCTTTTTTGTGGATGATTTGCCAGATCTATATGAGGTCTGGTTTTAAACCCAATGCTCTTATTTTGTAGCTGGAGCCTGCGCTTCTGCTTTAACGGCTGGAGCAGCTTCAGTTGGTGCTGGGGCCGCAGGAGCTGCTTTAGCATTTGCTGCTGGAGCCTGAGCTTGTGCTGCTACCTGTGCTTTACGCTGCTCTTCCATCTTCTTGAAGAATGCTTCAGCTTTCTGACGTTGAGCCTGCATGCGCTTCTGAGTTTCAGCAAAAGATGGTGCTTGAGGCATAACAGGACGTTGCTGCATATTCATGGCAGGCATCTGTGGTGCTACAGGGTATGCGTACATCATAGGCATAGGCTGTGGCATTGGTTGATAGCCGTACATCATAGGCATAGGTTGTTGCATAGGCTGCATCATTACAGGACGCTGCATATTCATAGCAGGCATCTGAGGCGCTTGTGCACGAGCAACAGGAGCTTGTGCCTGGGCAGCAGGAGCTTGTGCCTGAGGAGCGCGAGGCATTTGCTGCATAGGCATTGCATAACCACGGTTGTTGTTCCAGGGAGCAGAACCTGTGCCGTTTCCAGAACTAGTTCCTGTACCAGAACCTGCTACGTTACCGGCAGTGTTGCCAGAAGCTATAGAATTGCCTTCCAGGTTGCCAGCTGCGTTGCCTTGACCATCACCTGACATCTTGGTGTCCATGTCAGTTCTACCCTTACCTTTGAATTTGATTTCAAAATCAACTTGTCCGTCAGCATCGCCTTTGCCTGTACCCCAGCCATTAGCTTTGGCAGCGCCCGTACCGTCTCCTTTTCCAGAACCAGTACCCCAGCCTTGAGCATTACCAGAACCTTGTCCCTGACCTTTGCCATTATTGAATCCATCCCACCAGTCTGCTGAGGCTGTGGTTGAGAGAGCGATTAGCGCTGAAAACGCGATTGCTTGTAATTTCATGTGATATCTCCTAACGATATAGATAAAATAGTGTATGTATATTCTAAAATTCTAATATACTTATATTGAGGATGCAAGGGGTTCGGTACGTATTAACTATTGCTCTGCCCCTCAGCGTTTCTTTTTGAACTTTTGGCTTTTTCTGAACCTGGTGAATAGTTCAACAAAACTGTTTATAAATCACCTTGAAAAGTTGGTTGATATCTTAACAATATTGCTTTAACAGGATCTTAACGTATGTTTATATTGTTGGGAATCTACCCTTATAGGTTGCAGTATCTTGCTTAATATCATCATTTGGCATTGCCACAAGCTCCTAAGTCTAATGATAGTACACTTCTAACCGCTCGTAATCCGCTATGGTTGTGATCACTCATTTTTTTCTTATAAAGCGTTAAAACATGATTCAACTATTATCACAATACTCACCGTTGATGTTTGATCTTACTGGATCTGAACTGACTAAAGAAGAGCAAGAGATGCTACAGCACCCCTTAATAGGGGGTGTCATCCTGTTTTCCCGAAATTATGTGTCAAGTGAACAAGTCGCTCGTCTGGTAAAGAAAATTCGTGCGGCTGGGAAAGCAGTTGGTAAAGAATTGTTAATTTCAGTGGATCACGAAGGTGGTCGAGTACAACGATTTCGTGACGAATTTACGGAGCTGCCAGCGATTGCCTCTTTGGGTGAGAATTATACTGATAATCCGTCTGTTGCGCTGGAACAATCAAGAAGCCATGGCTGGCTAATGGCTGCCGAAGTCAAAAGCGTTGGTATTGATTTCAGCTTTGCTCCAGTATTGGATTTAAGCTATGGCGTGAGTGATGTGATTGGCGAACGTGCCTTTCATAATGATCCACTGGTTGTTAGTAAACTGGCAATAGCATATATCGAAGGGATGCGTGATGCTGGCATGGCAGCTACAGCTAAACATTTTCCCGGGCATGGCGCGATTAAAGCCGACTCGCATAAGGATATTCCGGTTGATGAGCGTTCACGCGATGTCATTTTTGCCCGGGATATTGTGCCATTCAGGAAACTGATCCGGGCGGGACTGGATGCCATCATGCCTGCTCATGTTATTTATCCTGATGTTGACAGCAACCCTGCCGGGTTTTCAAGTGTCTGGTTGCAGGATATCTTAAGAAGGCAATTAGGTTTTGAGGGTGTCATCTTCAGTGATGATTTGAGCATGGAAGGTGCATCTGTGGCAGGAGGGTTTGCAGAACGGGCAGAGGCAGCAATGGCAGCTGGCTGTGATATGGTATTGCTCTGCAACAACCGTGAAGGCGTTATTGATGTGCTAGAGCATGCTAATTTACAGCCAACTGCTGAATCGGCACAGCGTATTCAACGCATGAAGGGTGAATCGCTGTTCAATCGTTCAGCCTTACTGGAGAGTGATTATTGGCAACAGGCAGTACATGATGTTCACCAGATCTGCTGAGCCATGAGCGTTACTCTCTCCTCAGACATGATTCTTTTGGCGTACTAATTAAATAATACAAATAAATCCTCTATCCAGATGCTCCCGTCAAGCTCTTTACAGTCTGTCGCTTGTGTTTGTGGCACTGTAACCTGGATGTTGTTCAATGCATCCTCGTCAAAATCCAGTTTTACATTTCCGCCACAATGATAGACCAGCGCAAATACACCCAGTAGTTTACCCAGCATGTGTTCTGTATGGGTGTCACCGGGATTAAACAAATAGCTTGAGAGCCAGTTGTTGGGTTGCTGTGTGGACACCGTTATCAGGGTTGATTGTGCAGCGCTACTGATGTCAACAGTCAAATTATTGTAACTCTGGTTGCTGGAAGCTGTAATGGTTGCAATCACTTCCAGGATGGCAAGCATTCCCTGAGCGTTGAGAACCGTGGGTGATCCTTCTGCAGAGGTAGTTAACCGGATGTGACAGGAGAGGTTCTGCGCTATCTGGTCGATATGAGTTTGATAGTTGACTTGTTCTGTTGATGGCTCGGTATACACGGGTACTTTTGCTGTCCATTCATTGAGGCTCTTGTTAATCTGGGTCAGTTTACGGGTTTTTGCCAGTTCCTTTTGCCAAAAGCTGGAGTTGGCAACGGGATTTGCTGAGTCCTGCCTGTTTGAGGCGATATGTTGTGGTTCAGCCAGTTGTTCCAGGAATGATTTTACAGCCAGTTGAGGGCAACTATATGTCAACTGTGCCGAAGTCATGGTGATAATGCTTTCCATTATTTCCATTTTTGACTGGCGCTGTGACAGACTCATTTTTTCCTGAATCAACTGATGTTTGTCCTGCTCAAGCTCAAATACCTTCATTGCCAGGCGCAGATCTATCAATAACTCATCTGCATTCCAGGGTTTATTGATGTAGCGAAAAATTTCTCCGGTATTGACTGCGGCGATGGCATCATCCAGATCTGAATAGGCCGTGGTTAAAACGCGGATAATTTTTGGATATTCCTGACGTACAAAACGCAACAGGTCAACCCCAAACTCTCCGGGCATGCGCTGGTCGGTAATTAGTACACCAATTGTTGAGTGGTTTTCTTCAAGTATTTTCTTTGCCTCGGCGACATTAGCTGCGCTAAGTACTTTAAATTCTGTTGAAACAAGCCGGGTAAACATTTTTCGGGCTTTTTCTTCATCGTCCACAAAAAGAATGGTATGTGAATATTGATGGTTAGCGGTCATCTTTATAATTCTCCGGGGTTGGTTGCAAGGACCAGGTCAAAACTGAACACAGTGAATTTTCCAACTTCACTGCTGACATTCAGCGAACCACCGTGGTTTTCTATAATGGTGTGGCAAATACTCAGGCCCATGCCCAGGCCATCACCGATATCTCTGGTTGTAAAAAAGGGTTCAAAAATACGCGACATGGTTTTTTCATCTATGCCGGTACCATTATCTCGTACTTCTACTAAAATTCGCTTTTCATTGGTTTCCGGGTCTGCTGGCAGGATTGTTGCGCTGATATCTATGGTTGCGGGAGTTTTATCACTAACCGCTTTTACAGCGTTGGTAATAAGATTAATAAGCACCTGAACAATGTGATTATTTGAGCCTACAACATATGCATTTTCAGGAATACTAACTGTGATATCAATTGCGCCTTTTTCGTGAGCGGTAAAACGCAAGGCACTATTGACCGCATCCTGAAGCAGAAAAGGTTGTTGAATATCTGCCTTTTCGGGGTAGGCGAAAGTATGCAGGTCTTTAACAATGGCTTTAATACGATCCATGCCTTCAATAATATCGTCTACCATTTCTGCCAGATCAGCATCAGCTTTTATGCTGGGGTCACGTTGCAGTATTTGCGCTGCGGCAATGGTGTAATTCAAGGGGTTATTCACTTCATGCAACAATCCGGATGCCAGGCTGCCAATGGCATTCAGCTTTTCACTATGCAGCAGCTTGCTTTCAGCGGCTTTTAAGTCTTGCAATGCCTGGCTAAGGTCACGGTTTTGTTGTGCCAGCGCTTTTTCCATTTGCTGTGCGTTTGCCAGGTTTTTCAAGCGAGTATGTAGTTCAGTTGTTGAAAATGGTTTGGTTAAGAAGTCATCTGCACCATTCTCAAGGGCAGTCATTTTGGACTCTTCATCCGTCCGTGCAGTTAGCAAAATCACCTTGGTGGAGCTGAAATCTGCGTGACCTTTAATGTTTGCACATATTTGCAAACCATCGACCTTGGGTAACATCAGGTCAGTAAGTATCAAGTCAGGTTTATGCTTGAAAGCGAGTTCCAGCCCCTTTTCACCATCTGTGGCAGAGCTTACACGATACTCATCAGAGAGCGACAGAACCAGGTAGGAACGTAATTCCGGCTCATCTTCGATAATTAGCAAGCTCGGCTTTGTATCAGCATCATCCTGATGTGTGGTGGCATCTTTTCCGGGTTCCAGCACAATGGCATCGGGTCTGTTCAAGTGCATGCTGTAATCAGCGTTCTGGTGGAGTTTTTCCAGTGGACTCACATCGGCTTTCTTGTTGTGATCTGTAGCTTCACTCGCATGTGCATTCTCTGGGATGTTCTTTTGCTGCGTTTGGGACATTGGAGCTAACGGGAATGTTAACGTAAACGTTGTCCCTTCATTTAACTGGCTGCTGACCTTGATATCACCATTTTGTGCCCGTGTTAATTCATATACCAGTGCCAGCCCCAGACCTGTGCCCTGGTACTTTCGTGTTGCTGAGCTGTCAGCTTGCTGGAAACGTTCAAAAATATGCGGTAGATCTTCGTCTCGAATACCAATGCCCGTGTCTACAATGGTAATGCTGACATTTGCATCGTGGATTGTGTTGCTGATAGTAATTTTGCCGCCTTCTGGTGTAAATTTAATCGCGTTGTTGAGCAAGTTAATAAATATTTTTTCCAGCGCGTTAAGGTTTCCTTCAATCACCATGGGAGAAAGCTTGGGGGTTACTTCCAGTTTGATTTTTTGTGTTTCTGCAAGGTGCTTGATGCTGGACACAATGTTAAG
>JALVFC010000160.1 GCA_027030285.1 Thiotrichaceae bacterium
ATCGACATGGCAATTGAGGATAGCGGTCTGCCAGCTGAACAGGCTGATGACCTCTTTACCTTCATCGAAGGAGATATTTGCGATATTGATGTCTGCCAGAAAGCCTGTGATGGCGTGGATTATATCCTGCACCAGGCAGCATTAGGTTCGGTACCCCGCTCCATTGAAGATCCAGCGCGTACCAATAACACCAATATCAATGGCTTTCTGAATATGCTAATTGCTGCTCGTGATAACAAAGTAAAACGCTTTGTCTATGCCGCTTCCAGCTCCACCTATGGTGATCACCCGGATCTGCCAAAAGTTGAGGACAAGATCGGCAACCCACTGAGCCCCTATGCGGTCACCAAATATGTAAACGAACTTTATGCCAGCGTCTTTGCACGTACTTATGGTCTGCAAAGCATTGGTATGCGTTACTTTAATATTTTTGGCAAGCGACAAGATCCCAATGGTGCTTATGCAGCGGTGATTCCCAAGTGGGTGATCAGTCTGGTGAATGGCGAGACCGTATATATTAACGGGGATGGCAAAACCAGCCGCGACTTCTGCTACATAGACAATGCAGTACAGGCAAATCTGCTGGCTGCCACAGCCCCAGAAGATGCGGCAACGGATGTCTACAATGTTGCTCTGCATGATCGCACGAACCTGACTGAACTGTTTGACATGATTCATGCTCGCCTTAAAGAACGTGGCATTGATGTAGAAGGCGTTGAGCCGGTGTATCGCGATTTCCGTCCCGGAGATGTCAAACATTCACTGGCAGATATTTCCAAAGCTCAGGACAAGCTGGGCTATGCACCTAGCCACAAAATTGATGCTGGTCTGGATGAAGCAATGGACTGGTATGTTGCCCACCTGACCAATAACACAAGCAGCTAAATACATGACAACTCGCACCGTCATCATCTTTACAGCCCGCCTGGGGATTGGCGGTGCAGAGCGAGTTGCCTCGGTCATGGCAAACTACTGGGCAACACAGGGCTGGCACGTTATTTTGCTCACCCAAAAGGAGGCTGACCAGGATTTTTATTCATTGCACGAAAAAGTCACCCGTATCGGCATGGGCTTACTCAATGAATCAACCAGCCTGAAAGCTGCTATTGCCCAAAATATTAACCGGGTACGCTTGTTCCGCAAACTGATTCGTCAGTACAAACCGACCGCCGTTATAAGCTTTTTACCCAACTCAAACGTACTGGCTATTGTATCTTCCCTGGGGCTTAAAACACCAGTTATCGTATCCGAGCGCTCCAATCCCTATGAGGATCCTCTGGGCGCTATCTGGCAAAGACTACGCAGGCTAAGTTATAAACATGCCGATGGTGTCGTCATCCAGACTACAGGCAGTCTTGCATGGGCAAAAGAATTTATTCCTGAAGAAAATATTGCCATTATTCCTAACCCGGTTTGGGCCAGCTTTCCAGAAACGCCAAAAGAACTGTTATTCCCGCTACCTGAGGGCACACTGATTTTTGCCATGGGCAGGCTGTCTGAAGAAAAAGGCTACGACAAGCTTATTCTTGCCTTTGCCAAAATTGCTACAAAACACCCTGATGCGTATCTGGTGATTCTGGGTGAAGGAGAGATGCGTCCAGCTTTAGAAGCCATAATTGATGAACACCAACTCAGGGGACGTGTCCTGTTACCCGGTAAAATTGAAAAGCCACATGACATTATAGCCAAAGGCGATATTATTGCCCTTTCCTCCCGCTTTGAAGGTTTTCCAAATGCCTTGCTTGAAGGCATGTCACTCGGTCTGGCAGGGCTGAGCTTTGACTGCGCTTCAGGACCCAGCGACCTGATTGAGCATGGCAAGTCCGGTCTGCTAATACCCCCAGAGGATATTGATGCACTGGCAGAAGGAATGGATCAGCTTTTATCTGATCCTGAGTTATTGCAGAAAATGAGCAAGAAGGCAAAACAGGTCAAACAACAATTTGCTATTGAGAAAATCATGCAACACTGGGAAGAGTTGATTGACAGAGTGTCAACTGCATATAGCTAAACAGAACAATTTCCTCAACACCCTGCTCAACCAGTGCTAGATCAATCATGCACCAGGCGAACGGCTTTATATGCAGTTTTCCCCACTACACGATCACCGCCATTTGAAAAAGTCTGTCCCCAGGCAATTGACGTTCTGCCACTGTGTTCCGATGAAGACCAGTTGGTCAGGTGAATAGTATCCGGGAAAACAGTTCTATTTATCGCTGGATATAGAGGACCTGCATGAGTACTTAATGAGGCCAGCTCTTTCAGGTTAGGGACTCTCCATGCCGTGCTACCAGCAAAGCTGCTGCCCTGTAAATTCATCGCCTCAGCCCAGGTAAATGCTTTGGTAGAAGTTTCAATGCAGTGATCATCGCTCATATCACCCGGGGTGTTATTGTCATTCAGGGTATAGCCTTGCAGACAGCGCTTCCAGGTTAACCCGGTAAGCTGATCCTTTACTGTACCATTTTGCAAATTGATAAAACGGGAATTATTCCTTGCTGATGCGCTGCTTAGTAGTTTGTTTCCGCGCACCAAACGCACGTATTTCAACTCGTGGTAAGTAATTTCATGGTCAATTTCTATATCATCGAAAAAAATTGTCCAGACAGACTCCGGATTTTCCGCACCCGGTTCTGCTGAAGCATAGCCGACACCACGACCACGCGGGTTACTGGCAGTATTATTTTCCTTATAAGCCTGTGCATCATAGCTTTGGCAGGCAGTTGCAAAGTCTGCATCACTTTGTAACAAACCATTAATAACCGACTGAACTGTCGCAAGCTGTGAGGCAGTTAGATTTGCATTATCTGTATTACGTATATCAGAGCTGAGGTGAGTATAAATTATTCCACCACAATCAATCTTATATGAAGCACTCGTATTCGGGAAGTAGACCTCGTCAATTGCGGCTATACCATCCCTGATCCCCATTTTGTTCATATTGATTAACCCGCGCAACTCTTCCCGGGTAGGTAGTCGCCAATCACTGGCACCACAGAAATGCTCGGCATTGACCCTATCAATGTATGCGGCAGTATTACAATAACTGCCCGGGTTACTGCTATCAAAACCACTACAGGTGTTATTGGCATTCGATACCCCAGAATAAATACTGGTATCAGTGGCTAATGCAAAACCCAGGTTATTTGCCGGATCATACCAGGTATATTTGTCTCCCCGGTCATGCAAACCACCATCATTGCTCTTCAACTCCCATATCAGACCAGTGACATTATCCTTTACACAAGTCGCATTCGCTAGTGACGTTGGGCGGCTACTGGTATCAAGCGGAGTAAAGTCAAAGCCAGCGTGCCCATTACTATCATCGTTGCTTGTAAAATCAAGACCTGCCTGACCATCTGCACCACTCAACAAGCCACTGTCGTTTAATTTACCAGTCGAATTCGGTGTCACAACACCTCCAGAAGAGGCTGAAATAACCGTAACAGTGAGAGTTTCCTGACCACTTGCTCCGCTGAGGTCAGTGACTGTGATCGTTAGAGTACTATTGCCAGCATCACCTACTTGGGGAGCCAGGGTTAGTGTAGCTGTATTGTTACCATTATCGGTCAGGCTGGCGTAGCCTGGGAGCGCGGAACTGCTGAAACTCAGCGTGTCGCCATCTGCATCCGTGGCACTCAAGTTAATTGTCTGGCTACTACCTTCCTGTATTATCTG
>JALVFC010000161.1 GCA_027030285.1 Thiotrichaceae bacterium
CAAAAAAATACAGAGACTAACAATAAAACGATGATGAATAAATACAAACTATTACTTAAGCGGCTACCCATACTAACCCTTTGCCTGTTAGCGACCACGCAACTGCATGCTGTACCACATAGTCATGGAGGGCGCATCCATGATCACAAACTGCCTGCGCAAGGTTTTGCCCACAGGCACGGTAATGGTCCAGTCGGACAACCAGCAGGCAATACAAGCGCAACCAAACCTGCTCCTACAGGCAAACAGACAACTCCAATACAACGAGGCAACCCGCAAGACCCCAATGTCGCACTACGCAATGCCTACGTCAAAAAAGACTACAAAAAGGTTTACAACATTGCATCAACATTTGCCAAACGTGGTGACCCCGCAGGTGAATATATTCTTGGACAGCTCTATTTAAACGGTCAAGGCGTCAAAAAAAGCCCTAACCAAGCCTTTAGCTGGAACCAGAAGGCCGCAAAAAAAGGCCATCCTGGCGCTCAATACTTCCAGGGCGTAATGCTGGTCAAAGGTATCGGCACCCGTAAAGACCCCAAACAGGCCATGACCTGGCTCAGGAAAGCAGCCCCCAAAATACCGGATGCAAAGCGTGATATTGGCATCATGTATGAACAGGGACTGGGCGTAAAAAAAGACATGAAACAAGCCATCAAATGGTATGAACAAGCAGCTAATTCCGGCATGGTGGATGTACAGCTCATGCTGGCAGAGCGCTATTTCAAAGGAGCCGGGGTAAAGAAAAACCTGCAAAAAGCGTTTAACTATGCGCGTAAGGCAGCAAAAGCAGGCCATCCCGCAGCAGACTACATGCTCGCCATCATGTATGCCAATGGACAAGGCACCAAAATGAGTAAAAAACAAGCATACAACCACATGAAAAAAGCCGCCAGCAAAGGACTACCCAATGCACAATACAGCCTTGGCTTAATGTACCTGGAAGGTGTCGGTACTAAAAAATCCCCCAGCAAAGCACGTAAAGAATTTAAAAAAGTAGCCCAAAAAGGCTCCCCCCTGGCAATGGCAATGCTAGGTGATATGTACCTGAACGGCGTAGGCGTCAAAAAAGACATGAACAAAGCCTTCCCGTGGTACAAAAAAGCCGCCGACAAAGGTCTGCCCGAGGCTCAGCTCATGGTGGCCGACATGTATCACGATGGCGCTGGCGTAAAAAAAGACCTCAACAAAGCCATGACATGGTACAAAAAATCAGCCAAGGCAGGAGTTCCACAGGCACAATATAGCGTAGGCGCAATGTATGCCACAGGTTATGCCAACCACAAACCCGATCTCGCCAAAGCCAAAGTTTGGCTAAAAAAGGCAGCCAAAAACAAGCATAAAGGTGCACAGGACGCCCTGGCTCAGCTAAGCAGGGCAGCAACTAAAAAACCTTAGCCTTAAGCGGCTGGAATTTCTCTGGGTACGCGGCTCTGCTGCGTAACCCCATTGTAGTGGCTCTGCCCTTGGGCGGTAAGCCATTTATTTAAATAGCTACCGCTATTCGCCTCACTACAATAACCTACCGCCTTCGTTGTTTGTCGCGCTGATCAGTTACTTATTACGTATCGACAAAAAAGGGGAAGCCATAAGACTTCCCCTGGATGCTATCTATAAAATAAATATGTGTTAGCGCAAGCGGTAACGAATACCAACATTCAGTGAACGATCTGTTCCATCCGCTTCCTCACCTGGTGAAACAGTATCATTTCCATCGCTGTTTTTGATCAAGCCAGTCAGCGTTAGATCAAGTGAGTTGCCCAGCTCATATGCCAGTGTTGAAGACAGGGAATTTGTTACTACATTGTCTGAATCAATAGCAGAATGGTTGTAATTCAGATTCCAACGATTAATCCAGTCAATCCGATCCTCAATCTCATGCACATAGCTCATAGTATTGTTCAGGGTATAGCTATTAGTGCTGTCAAAGGTGGTTACCAGCTCTGTTTCATTGGAGAACTGTGTCTGGTTACTCAATGGACGATGGTATTCAGCACCTAATAAAACCCCAGGGTTATCTGTTAAACCAGAAAAATCAGTTCCAACATAGGACAATCCGGCTCTCACCTTCCACCCATAGCGACGTATAGTTATATTTTCGTCGATCAGGACATCTCGTGCAGCTAAAGCTCCAGTTGCACTCAGTGTTTTGCCAAGGGCTTTTTCAATGTCGCCAATCCAGTACTGCTGGTAAAACTTGGGTTTACCGCCATATTTACTCTGGTACTCATTTTCTCGTGAAATGATATCAGCTATCCGGCGATAGGTATCTTTAGATGGGACCGCAGCTAGTGCACCACGATAGCGTAACTCCTGGACCAGGCGAATTGCTTTTGCCATAGGGGTTACGTTGGTCACTCGACCATAACCAAGACCAACACTCAATCGGGTATCCAGATCATTGAAGCTGTCATCTGCTTTTATTCCCAGTTTGCCAAACCAGAAGCCGCCTTTGCTGTTAGGGCGGAAATAATTGTCAGCGGTAATACTAGTATCCAATACATAATTATTTGTACTGGATGCACCCGCAGTACCATCACGCTGAATTTGACCGTTGCCGTTAAAACGTAGATCAGTATCTCGATTAGGGCTGCTTAACACTCGTTGTGCATCAATCCCCAGGTTGACAGTATATTTAGTCTGGGCATCACCACGATCCTTGCTAGCATTTAGGTTAAAATTAGTATATGCATTTTCAAAGGCAGAAGTCGCCTCCGAGTAATCATACAGTGAAATATTGGGATCAACAGGTTTGATATTCTTAAACTTAAGCAAAGGTTCTGCAAAAACCTGTGAGCTTGTCAAAAGAGCAACAGCAATTGCTGTAGCAATATTTTTTTTCTGATTCATGATTATCCTTCTTATTTGTTAGAGGTTAAAAACGTTGCTGCATTATACAGATAAACGCCTTTCAGTAAAGTCGTGTTAGTGCTTTGAAAACATACAGGTATCTAGATGAAAGCTGGTGTTTTTCTCTGGTTATGTGGCTCTACGGCAGAACCTCATTACAGCGGGTCAGTACGAGCAAAATTGCGTAAATCGGGATGCTCAAGATTCGTATAAGCCTTGCCTGGTAAGGCTTACTGGCAAAATGTGGCAATATTGAAGTTTAACTTCACTAAAAGCTACAGCAGAGCCTCGTAATGAGATAATAGTTGCACGTTTTGTTTATTTACATACATTCCAGCAATTTTTCGATCATAATCTGTGGCATCAGCGCACCCTGGTATTCATTCACCTCGAAACGGTACAGGATGTGGATTTCTTCATTAATATCCGGCCATTGGTTTGGGTCTATGTTAAAGGCGATTGCGGGTATGCTGTTGGTAGAGATTGTACCTGAAGGTTGCAGATGAAGTCGCAGGTGGGTTTCTTTTAGCAGGTGTTTTTGTTTGATAATGAATTTGCCATCAAATACCGGAGGTGGGCAGTGTTGCCCCCAGGGAATGAGACTACGCAATGCCTCGGCGGTTTCCAGGTTGAAGTCTTCATCAGCAAGCTCACCATCGGTGTGGTGGATTTCATGGAATACTTCCTTATCAAAGCGGCTGGCGATGTCATTGATTGCATCGCGAAATGCCTTCAACTGACTGGCTTGCAGAGTCAATCCGGCAGCCATGGCATGCCCACCAAATTTTGTCAGCAAGCCGGGGTTCTGGGTGGC
>JALVFC010000162.1 GCA_027030285.1 Thiotrichaceae bacterium
TATTAGCGCAATAAGAATTCCAATGAGTAAAAAATTACTGGTTATATGAAAAATTAGATACGTATAGCCTCGTCAGGCAGAAAATCAGAATGCCCAAAAGGGCAGTAGCAGCATGCTTGAGAGTAGGAGTAAATAGAGGAGGTAAGTTGTGTACCTGGTGCTCACCATAGTATTTTCGGCACTTTGGATAGCAATTACCCGTGCTGTCTGGTGCACTGTGAATGTACGCTTACGTGTGGACATAATTGAATCATTACACAAAAGCGGGAGCTGGATCAAGAAGAAAATGCCCAGCGTTTTTTTGTTTTCTTGCGTGTATTGTATTCGTGCACGCGGATAACAGGCTGTACTTGCATCATGGTTAGTTTTCCCAGGTTTTTTACATCTGTATAGGCTGCACCAGTATCAATGTAACGAATATTCCCTATGTCGAAACATTTTGGAACAGGAGTGTGACCGACAACAACAAACTTAACACCCTGGATAGTTTCAGTTTCACCCACTGCCCTGTGTCTGTCGTAGCGGGCTCTGGACCAGGCGGCAAAATGTCGTATATCTTTATCTTCTGCTATTTTTTTTGTAAAGCGATCCCAACTGGTGCGCGTAGTAATATCTGCATGTACAACACCTATGGTGCCACTATTCGTAGCGATTTCAATAACGGCAGGCAACTTGGACAATGCTTCACGAATTTCCTGTTGTTTGCTTTCATCCAGTGCATTCCACCAGGCACCACCATTGTGATAGATCCAGTTTTTGTAAGTATTTTTGTCGTGGGCGGCTTCCAGGCACATCAGCTCGTGGTTTCCCGTAATGGCGAAGAACCAGGGCTGGTTGATATATTCCAGTACACGCTCGGATTCGGAACCTCTGTCGATAAGGTCACCGACACTAATCAGGCGATCCTTGTCGAAATCAAATTGAACACGTTCAAGAAAAGCATCCAGCGCAGAGAACATGCCGTGGATGTCGCCGACAATATAGTCACGGCCTTCAAGGTTCATGTTTAGTGAGAGGATGTGCTTGCTCATTGTTTTTTTGTCTGTTTTGCGGTAAGCCCGGTGACCTGAGTGTAACTCAGAAAAGTTGGTTAAGTCGAGAGCCTATTTATTAATCAGTCCGTGTTATCTTTTTTTGCCCTGGAAAGTAACCATGCAGCAGGTCCTGACAGTGTATAGGCGAAAAAGGTCAGAAAGAGCACTTTCGGCGGATCAATAGCCGTTAATGCAAATATAAGCACCATAATCAGTACAGCCGTATGAGGTACCTTATTCTTTATGTCAAAATCCTTAAAACTGCGAAACTTGATATTACTGACCATTAACAAGCCAGTCCCAAGGGTTATTAACATGGCTGGAAACTGGATCAGTTTTCCATGCACATCCATATCGTGGAAAACCCAGACCATGCCAACCATTACCGCCGCAGCGGATGGGCTGGGTAAGCCGGTAAAGTAACGCTTTTCCTGCACATCCAGTTGCGTATTAAAGCGTGCAAGCCTTATAGCCGCACAGGCGACATAAATAAAACTGCACATCCAGCCCAGTTTGCCCCAAGCGACGTTTACATCTTTCATATAAACCAGCGCCCATAAATAGACGATCAAAGCAGGTGCAAGCCCAAAGGAAACAAGATCAGACAGGCTGTCATATTCAGCGCCAAAGTCGCTTTGGGCGTTAATCATGCGCGCTACACGACCATCCAGCCCATCCAGTACC
Source organism: Thiotrichaceae bacterium (assembly GCA_027030285.1). Taxonomy (GTDB): domain Bacteria; phylum Pseudomonadota; class Gammaproteobacteria; order Thiotrichales; family Thiotrichaceae; genus HyVt-477. The sequence goes on from JALVFC010000162.1 coordinate 1,719, forward strand.
ATAGCGACAAACACAGCAATTGCGGCTATCTCAAATTTACTGTTCATTGCTGCAAGAATGGCATAGAAGCCACAAAAAATTGCAGCGGTAGTTAACAGGTTCGGTAATAGATATACCCCTTTTTTTGTCGCCATTTTATGGTTTCACCTAAAATAAAGTAGTGAAGTTGCGGATTCAGGTTTATGCGGTTAGTCTACTTTGAGCAGCAGTGCTGCGCAATCGGGATAAACAATATATCTCACTATCATCTGGGAAAGCTATGAGACATAGTTATTGATCTATTATTGATCGGCAATTAATTGCACCCAAAAAAAACGGGCACAAGGCCCGTTTAAAACCTGACACTCTAATTTATTATTATTGTTTTTTAATAACTTGCGAATTCGTCCGCAAGCCCCTGAGTGCCAGTGCGGTGCATCTTACTCACCTTGGTCTGAATGGGAGTTTAATCAGTTCAAGGTTTTTATGAATGTCGGACAGGCGGTTAATTATTGATCATATTTTGATAATGTAACGGGGTAACTTAATTAAGTTTCATATGCTCCCCAGTTTAACTATATAAATAAATCCGTATTTATCCCAGGGTGTTTTTGTTGTCCCTGTATTTCAATAATTTATCAATCACTTGCCAGTATAACTGGACAAGCCACGGCTTATTCGGTATAAACAGGTTTTAAAGCTTACTCACACCAGAGCACCAATTGAACCTGTCTGCCATCACAGTACGCCCAGTCAAGCCCAAAGAAGAAATGCGTTTTCAAGCATTAATGGAGCAGCATCATTACCTTGGAGGGCTACCCAAGATTGGTCATACCATTCGCTATGTTGCCCTATGGAATAACCACTGGATTGCATTACTAAGCTTTTCAGCGGCTGCCCTGAAGTGCCAGGCACGTGACAACTGGATTGGATGGGAATATCGTCACCAGTATGGCAGGCTACATCTTGTAGCCAATAATTCCCGATTCTTAATACTTCCCCGCTGGCATTACAAGAACCTGGCGACAAGGGTGCTTTCGCTATGCCGTCGAAGAATCCAGCAAGACTGGATAACCCGCTTCGAACACTCCCTCCTGTTACTGGAAACCTTTGTTGACCCATCCCGCTTTGTCGGTACGATCTATCAGGCAGCTAACTGGCAAAACATAGGAGAAACCAAAGGCTTCCGGCGTACCAGCAAAGGTTACAGCCAGAACCAGCACACGCCAAAACGGATATTTGTACTGCCCCTGCACCGAAATGCCCGCAAACTACTGTCAGCCCCCGTTCTTGAAAAACCTTATCTAAAAGGGATGCCCAAAATGAAACTAAAAGCCGAACATATGCGCTCTCTGCCTGATTTTTTCCGTACGATCACCGACCCTCGTAGCGCGCAGGGGAGGCGACATCCGCTACCCACGGTATTAGCTATTGCCACCGCAGCCGTACTGTGTGGAATGCGGGGCTACAAGGCTATTTCGGACTGGGCGCAGGATTTAAGCCCCAAGGCACGGGCAAGGTTTCGCTGCTGTTATCGAGACGGCAACTACAGGGTTCCGAGTGAGAGCATCATCCGTGATGTGCTGATCCGGGTTGACCCGGTAGAACTAGACCAGTCCCTACAACTATGGAATAAGCAATATGGGACAGATGACCAGAGCCTTGCCATTGACGGCAAGACCATGTGCAATGCGATTGACGAAGAAGGACGGCAGACACATATCATGAGTGCTGTCGGACATCAGAGTAACCAATGCTACACCCAAAAAAAGTGGGAACCTTGCCAATAGAAGGTAGTGACGAAGAAAAACAAACTAACGAAATCAAAACTGCCATCCCCTTGCTGGATGCTATCGACATCAAGGGCAAAACCATCACCGCCGATGCCCTGCTGACACAGCGTGACTTTGCGCATTATCTGGTCGAAGAAAGAGAGGCTGACTACCACTTTACCGTCAAGGGGAATC
>JALVFC010000163.1 GCA_027030285.1 Thiotrichaceae bacterium
AAAAATAAGTTACAGCCAGATTATTGTCGCTTGCAGCGCATGAAAATCCGCCACAGCCAGGCACGGGCATTGCCTGCAAGATTACAGACCGAAGCGCGAAAAATCCGCCGTCATTTTGAAGCCCTGCGCCCTGAGCGTCACTGGGTAAACCGACAAACCGACGGACACGAGCTGGATATTGAGAGCTATATCAGTTTTCTGGCTGACCGCCAGCAGGGTCGTGTCAATACCGATACGCCAGTCTATAAGGCACTTCATCACGCCAGCCGCAACCTGTCCTGTCTGCTCTTAGCCGATTTATCCTTATCTACCGATGCCTATATCAATGATGAAGCACGTGTGATTGATGTGATCAGAGACACACTTTACCTGTTCTCGGAAGCACTGCATGCCAGTGGCGACCGTTTTGCCCTGCATGGCTTCTCGTCACGCCACCGTAATCACGTACGTTATTACAGCATCAAGGACTTCCAGCAAAGCTATAGTGCCGCTGTGCGAGGTGATATCGATGCCATCAAGCCCGGCTATTACACACGCATGGGTACTGCCATACGCTATGCCAGTCAACAGCTTGCAGCAGAACCTGGCAGCCAGAAGCTATTGCTCATTCTTACCGACGGCAAGCCCAATGACCTGGATAAATACGAAGGTCGTTACGGCATTGAAGATACTCGTATGGCGGTTCGCGAGGCACGACAAATGGGGCTGATGCCTTTTTGTGTCACCATTGATGAACAGGCTGAGGATTACCTGCCATACCTGTTTGGCAAACGCTCCTATGTACATATTCACCACGCAGAGGAATTACCGGGCAAGTTACCCCTGTTATATTTACAGCTCACCAGGTAGCTTGCGTTCATTACGCCCCATAGCCATAACACATGACAACCCAGCAAAAACGATTACTCATTCGCAGTGGCTTCTTCCTGCTATTTTTACTGGCACCGCCACTAGATCTGTTTCGCTTCGACCTCACTCAGAATCATTTTGTTTTGCTTCGTCACCCCTGGACACTGGGTATGGAAGCATTCCAGCATGGGCAAATTAGCGCACTGCATATGACCTGGAATATGTTACTGCGTTTTTTCCTGCCTTTGGGGCTGGTTATTATCGGCGGTGGATTTATCGCCTGGAAATGGGGAAGACTATACTGCGGCTGGCTGTGTCCACATTTTTCAGTGGTTGAAATGATTAATCACCTGATGCGCCGTGCCAGCGGCAAGCTGTCAATCTGGGACAAAAAAACCCTGCCTGATCAACAACAGGATGGCACAACGATAAAGCCAGACAAGCGCTGGTGGCTAGTCACTGCACTGGCTGTGTTTTTCTTTGCGCTTGTCTGGGCCATCGCCCTGCTCACCTATCTGCTCCCTCCTAAAGAAGTCTATGGCAATCTTCTGGCAGGTACACTCACCCGCAATCAATTACTGTTTATAGGCGTTGCCACTGCCTTGTTGATGATTGAGTTTAGCGTTGCCAGGCACTTGTTCTGCCGTTTTGGTTGTGCGCTTGGCGTATTTCAGAGTCTCATCTGGATGGGAAATAAAAAAGCCCTGGTGGTTGGCTTTAATCGCAAACGGGTGAAGGAATGCGTGAGTTGTGATACATCCTGTGAACATGCCTGCCCCATGCGCCTGAAACCACGCACCATCAAACGTCAGATGTTCACCTGTACCCAATGTATGCAATGTGTGGAAGCCTGTGAAAAAGTCCAGGCAAGCCAGCACAAGATTTCGCTACTAAAAATGGTTGATAAGGAGTGTGCACTGGATGTTTCTGCACGTGATTTTGGCAAAAAAATTGAAACCCCTGACGACTGCTTTAACAAATAACTGACAGCTCAAGATATCAACAACAGTACCGTCACAGAAACAGCCTGATACACATAACCCCTTGATGTTTCCCGTATCAGGCTATACTGAAAAGCACGTTAACGGTTTAACAAAAAAACATCAATTTTGTATATTATACATACATATAGATAGAACAAACTGATACTTTCAGAACCATGTAACAAGTTGGTCTTATAGACAAACCTTCCCACAAATCACTTTAAATATACCGCTTGTCAACGCTCTGATTGCTCCTAAAATCTCTCTCTTTTACAAAGCACCGTCGTTTTTCAACATGGATGTTTTATGGCAATCACAAAGAAGAAACCAATACATAAATCCCAACAATTCAGAGCAAAATTTTCCAGTAGCACCATACAACTTGCAACCAACCTGCTGCTATATGTTTTTCTGTACGGTGTATCCATTTCAATTGCAAATCGTATTCTGTCATCCACATCAGCACCTCTACTGCTAGCTGGTCTTTTGCTCACTGCAACCTTGCTTGCATTTATTATTGTTCGCATTTTCATCGTGCAACATGATTGCGCGCACAACGCCTATTATAAAAAGGTAAAAACCAACAAATACACGGGTATATTTCTCTCGGTTTTCACCCATGTTCCGCATGTTTACTGGCAACAACAACACGCCTATCACCATGCTCACTCTGGAAACTTGCAAGGTAGAAATGTGGGAGATATCAAGGTGCTTACCAGGGCGGAGTATTCAGCGCTACCAAGATATTCACAGTTAGCCTATCGAATCTATCGCAACCCGTTTGTCATGGTGGTGCTGGGCAGCCTATTTCAGTTTTTTATCTGGTTTAAGGTACCTAATACTGCTTCCCGAAAAAACAGGAAAGCATTGCAAAGTATTGTAATTACGGACTTACTAATTGCGCTTAGGGTCATCGCACTGAGCCTGCTTCTAGGCTGGGAGTCCGTCCTTATTGTGGAGAGCCTGTCGTTATGGATAGCTGCAATGGCTGCTATCGTTCTTTTTTATGTACAACATAACTATGCTGGCACTTATTGGCGTAATAAAGATGAATGGAGTCATGAGGATGCTTCACTAAGAGGCTCATCCTTCCTCGATCTAGGTGCAATTGGACACTGGCTAACTGGCAATATTGGTTTTCACCATATGCATCATCTGGACTCCAGAATCCCTAATTATCTCCTGCCAGCTGCACACAAGACATTAAGTAATCAAGTTGAGCTAACTGTGCTTGGTTATCGTGACATCCCAAAATCATTCGCCCTGAAAGTATGGGATGAAACAACATGCCAACTGGTTGGTTTTGAGGTGTAGTGATTATGTTGCTGATTACTTTTTATATTTGCACTGGTTTAATCATCGGTTATTTGTCTGGCTCCTATGTTGAGTCATTTATGCATCAGTATGTATCTGATGCCCCTCCAAGGCTTTACCGCATTTACAAACGCTACCCCCGTTTGTTTTCTGCACTGACAACATCTTATTATACGCATCATGTAATTCATCATTACCATACCTTTAAAACGGCACATACCCGTCAGTTTACTTCACCTGAAGAGGAACAGAAATTACGCCAAAAACTCGCCAAACGAGGCAGGCACGGCAAGCTCATTATGGATTCGGGCTATGGTGTTGGCCTGGGTGCAACTGGTGTAGTTAAGTACATGATTGTTCTGGCACTGCCTTTGCCACTCTTCTATGTTCTTTTTAACTCTTATATCTTTGCGGGCATCCTGGTGACTGCCTGGTTACCGATCCCCATGTCACGCTGGCTGCATCATTATATCCATATCA
>JALVFC010000164.1 GCA_027030285.1 Thiotrichaceae bacterium
CAACTCCAGCAAGACGAAATTGGTAATATCAACAATGGGGCTCAAGCTACGCAAACCGGCGCGCTGTAGCCTGGACACCATCCACTGAGGTGTCTCTGCGCTACTATTTACCTTGTGAATAATGCGTCCTGCATAGCGTCTACAGGCTTCTGGTGCTTCTATCTGCACATCCAGAGAGTCAGTATTTACAGCAGCGACAACAGGCTGTTCTGGCTCATTAAAATCCGTATCTGTAAGCACACCAACTTCCCTGGCAATACCCACCATACTTAGGCAATCTGCCCTGTTAGGTGTAATATCAAGATCCAGAATCTTGTCATTCAGATCCAGTACCTGACGAACATCAGCTCCTAATTCGGCATCTTCAGGGATCTTGAGTAGCCCTTCAGAATCATCGTCGATACCCAATGTCTCCGGTCCACAAAACATCCCCTGTGATAGCACGCCACGAAGTTTGGATTTTTTGATTTTGAAAACCGAGCCATCCGGCTCCGGCAATCTCGCTCCTACCAGTGCAACCGGTACTTTTTGCCCTTCTGCTACCGAGGAAACATTGGTGACAATCTGAATAGGCTCCTCATCACCAACATCTACCTGACAAACTTTCAGGCGGTCTGCATCAGGATGTTGTGCTACCTGCTTGATCTGACCCACAACAACCTTGCTAAAATCGCTGGCAACAGGATCCAGACCATCCAGCTCCACACCAGCAAATGTTAATTTTTCGGCAATCGTTTCAATATCAAGAGAGGGATTCACCAGCTCTCTAAGCCACTGTTCACTGACTTTCATTATTTCACCTGACTCTGGTTAAACTGCTTCAGGAAGCGCAGATCGTTTTCAAAAAAGATGCGAAGATCATCAATGCCATAGCGCAGCATGGCAAGACGCTCGACACCAAAACCAAAGGCAAAGCCAGTATACTTTTCAGCATCAATACCTGCCATTGTAAGCACATTCGGATGCACCATGCCGCACCCCATAACCTCCAGCCAGCCAGTATGAGAACACACCTTGCAACCTTCACCCTGGCAGTGAACACACTGAATATCTGTCTCCGCAGAAGGCTCGGTAAACGGGAAGAATGAATTTCTAAAGCGCGTTGGCAATTCATCTACTTCGAAAAAAGCTTTAAAAAAGGCATCCAGAATACCCTTTAAGTCGGCAAACGAGACATCTGTATCCACCATTAAGCCTTCGACCTGATGAAACATGGGCGTATGTGTCAAATCGGAGTCACAACGATAAACACGCCCTGGCGCAATCACCCGCACGGGTGGCTCCTGCTTCTCCATAACTCGCACCTGCACAGGCGAGGTATGGGTGCGCAGCAGAGAGCCATCTGCAAAATAAAAGGTATCGTGCATGGCTCTGGCAGGATGATGCTGAGGAATGTTTAGCGCTGTGAAGTTATGAAAATCATCCTCGATTTCAGGGCCTTCAGCGACATCAAAGCCCAGTTGTACAAAAATGGATTCAATGCGCTGAATCGTCCTGGTAACCGGGTGCAAACCGCCAGTACCCATTCTGCGACCAGGCAAGCTAACATCAACACGCTCAGCCTCAAGACGAGCATTTAGCGCAGCTTCCTCCAGCAAGGCTTTACGGTTTTCAATAGCGCCACTGACAAGCTGTTTTGCTTTATTGATTTCCTGACCCGCGCCACGGCGTTCTTCTGCTGGCAGCTTACCCAGCTGTTTTAGCTGAGAAGTAATCAAGCCTTTCTTGCCGAGGAATTCTACACGCACCTGATCAAGGTCTGGCAATGAATCAGCCTGTTTTATTTTTTGCTGTGCATCAGCAATTAACTGTTCGAGTTCTTGCAACGGTTTTCTCCACGTTCCACCTGTTCACAAACGAAAACGGGGATAGACGAAACGCCTATCCCCGTTCTTATCGCTGTTATGAGTAACTTGCTAGAAAAAAAATGAATGGTTAAATTTAACCAGCAAACTACAAATACTACTTAGTCAGCTAGGGCGGCTTTCGCTTGCTCTGCTAACTTTCCAAAAGCATCAATATCATGTACTGCCAGATCAGCCAGCATCTTTCGATCTACTTCAATCTCTGCTTTGCTTAATCCATTAATCAGGCGACTGTATGAAAGGTCAAACATGCGAGCTGCCGCATTGATACGTACAATCCATAAACGACGGAATTGACGCTTTTTCTGGCGACGGTCACGGTATGCATATTGCCCCGCCTTGGTTACCGCCTGATTGGCAACCCGATAGACGCGACTACGTGCACCATAATAACCTTTTGCTTTCTTTAAAACTTTCTTGTGTTTTTTGTGTGCTGTTACACCACGTTTTACTCTGGCCATTTTCTATCTCCTTATGAATACGGTAGCAATTTACGAACTGCAGGCGTATCGCACTTTTCGACGACATCACCAGCGCGTAACTGGCGCTTACGTTTGGAGGATTTCTTGGTCAGAATATGACGCAAGTGTGACTGCTTACATTTGTAGGTGCCATTGGCACGCTTGCGGAATCGCTTGGCAGCGCCGCGGTTGGTTTTCATCTTAGGCATCTTCGTCTCCTAATCTCTGCTTAAAGCAGGTTAAGTTAAAAAACATCCCTTAAGAGTGCCTCTCCTTACAGGGATGGTCATTCATTATACTAAGCTAAACATACTAAGCTAAACTAGGCGTAGCTTACTCTTCTGCCGCCTGTTTTTTCGCAGCCTCAATAGCTGCTTTATCCTGCGCAGACAAGGGACCTAAAGTCATCATCATCTGCCGACCTTCCATTTTCGGGTATTGTTCGACTTTACCGTATTCAAGCAGGTCTTTTTCAATGCGCTTTAGCATATCCATACCTAGTTCACGGTGTGCCATTTCACGACCACGAAAACGCACTGTCACCTTGGTTTTATCGCCATTTTCAAGGAACTCTTTTAACTTGCGCAGCTTGATATTGTAATCACCAATATCTGTACCTGGACGTAGCTTGATTTCCTTAAGTTGTGTCTTTTTAACTTTCTTTTTGGACTGTGACTTCTTCTTGCTCTCTTCGAACTTGAATTTACCATAATCCATGACACGGCATACAGGGGGTTTTGCATTCGGCACAATCTCAACGAGATCCAGGTTTGCATCGGCTGCAACCTGCTTTGCTTCTTCTAAAGAAACAACTCCTCTGTTTTCCCCATCTGAGTCAATCAAACGTACCTCTGGTGCGAGAATACTATCATTGATTAACTGCTTCTTTTTCTTTCCGGCGATGTGTTTACTCCTCTTGTAGTTTTAAACTACGGTTACTAATTTCAATACTTAATTTATCTATCAACTCGTCTACGGACACGGTTCCTAAATCATCTCCGGCACGAGTCCGCACAGCTACAGTATCTGTATCTACTTCCCGATCGCCTGTGACCAGCAAGTATGGAATACGCTGCATAGTGTGTTCGCGGATTTTAAAGCCAATCTTCTCATTTCTCAAGTCCGAAATTGCCCGAATGCCAGCATTTTTAAGCTTTTCTACCACTTTCTCAACATAATCCGCCTGTTTATCGGTGATATTCATCACAACCACTTGCACAGGGGATAACCAGGTTGGGAATTTACCTTCAAAATGTTCAATCAAAATACCGATAAAGCGTTCAAATGAA
>JALVFC010000165.1 GCA_027030285.1 Thiotrichaceae bacterium
AGATCAGAAACTGCCTTTTCAGATACATGAACGCAGTTATCGTATGCACGGCAGACAACTTAGCTATCCGCTATTACGCTTTTATGCGGACGAATTTGAGATAGAGCTGGTTATCTTTGAAGAAGGGACACCTGCACCCACCAGCCATATCAGCGGCAAGAGCATGAAAAGACTAACCATTAAAGAGCTGGAAGCACTGATAAAAGAGGGATAGCCCGGAAATTTCATGAATATACTCTAATATCGTGCAGAATATTGGTTTCACAAGGGAATTTCTGAAGGAGTCCCGTATCAGTGATTACAGTGACCGAAGAAATATCTCTTGTGGAATCAATAGACAAGCGAGATGGAGCAGAAGTTGGAATGTGCCAGGCTATTTGGCACCAAATTCATGCACAGCATCGACCAATACTTTGACATTATCCGGATCGATATGCTGATGAATACCATGTCCCAAATTAAATACATGCCCTGAACCGACACCATAACCTTCAATTACCTGCTTTACCTGTACCCGTATCATTTCTGCATCTGAATACAATACACAGGGATCCATATTTCCCTGCAAGGCAACTTTATCACCCACTCGCTTGCGTGCATCAGCGATATTCACTGTCCAGTCCAGCCCCAGACCATCACAGCCTGTTTCTGCCATGGGTTCGAGCCATTGCCCGCCTCCTTTGGTAAAAAGCACAACAGGCACTTTGCGCCCATCGGCCTCACGCTGTAAACCACTCACAATCTGTGCCATATAATCCAGTGAGAACTGTTGGTATGCCTCAGGTGTTAAACTACCACCCCAGGTATCAAAGATCATCACTGCCTGAGCGCCGGCTGCAATTTGTGCATTCAGATACAGGGTCACACTTTCAGCAAGCTTGCTCAGTAACAGGTCCAGGGTAGCCGGATCACTATATAGCATACCCTTGACCTTACCGAAGTCCTTACTGGAACCACCCTCCACCATGTAAGTCGCCAGCGTCCACGGGCTGCCCGAAAAACCAATCAAAGGAACACGTCCGTCCAGTTCTTTGCGAATTGTTCGCACTGCGTCCATCACATAACGCAATTTGTCTTCAGGATCGGGAACACCGAGCGCCTGTACCTGTGCGATAGAAGTAAGTGATGTTTTAAAACGCGGACCTTCGCCCTCAGCAAAATACAGCCCCAAGCCCATTGCATCTGGAATAGTCAGAATATCCGAAAACAGTATTGCCGCATCCAGATCGAAGCGCTCCAGAGGTTGCAGGGTCACTTCACAGGCCAGCTCGGGATTTTCACACAAGTCCATAAAACTACCTGCTTTGGCTCGTGTAGCCCGATATTCAGGGAGATATCTGCCTGCCTGGCGCATAATCCAGACGGGTGTTGTATCAACGGGTTCCTTTAACAGGGCTCTTAGAAAACGGTCATTTTTAAGCTCGGACACTAAACTACTCTACCTGGTGTTGAAGGGGGAGGGATTCAGGGTGGCACCACCAGATGGCGACGCACGGTTAAACAGACGAGATGTTATAACAATTTGTTATGCCAGGCGAGACTTTATCAGCGTACTGATTTTGCCCATATCAGCACGACCCTGTGCCTTCGGCTTGATCATTCCCATAATCTTGCCCATGTCTTTCATACTGGAAGCACCCGTTGTTGCAAGCGCTTCAGATATAAGTTCATCAATTTCGGCATCCGTTAACTGTTCCGGTAAATACTCCTGGATAACAGCCATTTCGGCACGCTCCTGGTCAGCAAGGTCTGTACGACCCGCAGCATCATATTGCTGGATTGAGTCACGGCGCTGCTTCACCAACTTGTCAAGAATGGCAGACACGGCAGCATCATCCAGCACTTCGCGCGTATCAACCTCGGCTTGCTTGATCGCCGCCAGCACGAGGCGAACGGTTTGCAAACGCTCCTTGTTCTTATCCCGCATTGCCGCTTTCATGTCGGCAACAATACGTTCCTTTAGAGGCGTACTCATCTATAATATTGTTACTTAGTACAAACGAACGCGACGATTAAGCTCACGCTGTACTTTTTTGTAGTTGCGTTTAATCGCAGCAGCACGCTTTCTTTTGCGTACAGCAGTTGGCTTTTCATAGAACTCACGCGCGCGCGCTTCTGCAACCACACCAGCTTTTTCACAGGCACGCTTGAAACGACGCAAAGCTATTTCAAATGGCTCATTTTCTCTTACTTTTACACTAGGCATACTATTATAGTAACTCTTGATCAAATTTTACGGAGCGCGGGATTATACTCCCAATCCGCTCGTTACAAAAGCGATAAATGGATTTTTCAGTGCTTTTTCGCCTCATCTACTAGTTTGTCTACGCTAACTGGTCTATTATCAGCCTTCTTTGAACGAATGTCCCTAGAAGTTACAATAATGATGAAAAAACTACTCTGCCTCTGCCTTTTTTCACTGGCTTTTTTTCTGAGCATCAGTGGCTGTAGCAGCTACAAGCTGGAAGTTCAGCAAGGGAATGCCGTTTCACCAGAGGCTGTTGCCAGACTCAAACCCGGCATGAGCAAGGCCGAAGTAACTGCGTTGCTGGGTACACCGCTGTTGCAGGACAGTTTTCAGGCGAATCGCTGGGACTATGTTTTTTATATTCGCCACGCTGGCAAGGAAAAAGAACACAGAGACCTGGTGCTTATTTTCAATGGCAACAAACTGGCAAAGATTAAAAAGTGACCAGCATAACCACACCACCTGACGCCATCATGCTACTGGGCACACAATGCCCATATTGTCCCGGTGTGCTAAAAAACCTCTCGGAACTAGTTAAAACAGGTGAACTGGGTCGCTTACAGGTCATTAATCTGGAGCAACACCCGGAAGCTGCCCAGACCTACGGAGTACGCTCTGTACCCTGGGTAAAAATTGGCAACTATGAGCTCAGTGGTGCTCAGGACATTGCCGCATTGCGCCAACGCATTCAATGGGCAAGCAAAGATTCTTCACTGGCTGGTGAATTTGACTTTTTACTTTCCGATGGCCAGGCTGCCAAAGTCATTGAACACATTAATAAAGACAATAATGCTCTATCAGCTATTCTTGAACTTTTGGGCGACCCGGCAACGGTACTCAGCACGCGCATCGGTATCGGCGTCATTATGGAAGAATATGCAGGCACTGAACTGCTAAAAAAACATATCCCGGAACTGACAAAACTGGCTGAGCATAATGATCCACGCATTCGGGCAGATGCACTGCACTACCTTGGCTTGACCCATAACCAGTCTGCCATACCCGTACTGCAACAGCATAGCGATGACAGCGACCCGGAAGTACGTGAGGTAGTAGCCGATAGCCTTGAATTACTGCAAACACTGGAGAATCAATCAGACTCGCCATGACAGATACTTTACTACAGCTTCGTCAACGCATTGACGCCATCGATACTGAAGTGCTCAAGCTACTGAATGAACGCGCCAAGTGTGCCGAAAAAGTTGCTATTGCAAAGCGTAGCAGTAGTGAAGAAGGCGAGCCAGTATGTTTCTACCGCCCTGAACGTGAAGCACAAATCCTGCAACGCATGCTACAGGAAAACCCTGGCCCCCTGAAAGACAAGCAAATAACAAAAATCTATCGTGACATTATTGCCGCCTGCCTG
>JALVFC010000166.1 GCA_027030285.1 Thiotrichaceae bacterium
GTGCATGACCTTGTCCTGCGCGTTGATAATTTCCTGAATACCTTTTTCAGCCAGTGCCAGCATTTCATTCATCTCCTCACGACTAAAGGCATGACCTTCAGCTGTTCCCTGTACTTCTATAAACTGGCCTGCTGCATTCATAATGACATTCATATCCGTTTCAGCATTGGAATCTTCCAGGTAGTCAAGATCCAGTACGGGTGAGCCCTGGTAAATACCAACGGAGACTGAGGCGACTTGCCCGTGTAAAGGGTTGGTCTGAATCTTCTTGTTAGCCAGCAGGTATTGAATGGCATCTGAAAGTGCCACAAAACCACCACTTATGGATGCTGTGCGGGTTCCACCATCTGCCTGAATAACGTCGCAGTCGATCACAATCTGTCGCTCACCCAAAGCTTCCATATCAACACAGCCACGTAAAGAGCGTCCAATCAGACGCTGAATTTCGACAGTTCTGCCTCCTTGCTTGCCTCTGGCAGCTTCGCGCCCCATACGAGTATTGGTAGAGCGGGGTAGCATGCCGTATTCGGCGGTCACCCAGCCAGACCCTTTGCCACGTAAAAAAGGTGGTACGCGCTCATCAATACTGGCAGTACACAATACTTTAGTGTCACCAAATTCAACCAGTACAGAGCCTTCTGCATGTTTGGTGTAGTTGCGAGTAAATGTTACGGGACGCATTTCATCAAGTGCTCTACCACTGGGGCGCATATGGACTCCTCTGTATAAAATAATCGAACTGAATTATACGCAATCAAAAGATATTTGTTGTAATAAATTATCATTCTGTGTTTCAGTGGTTAACGGGTTATATTTTGTAACTCTCAACGTAATAAACAGCGGATGCGGTAAGTTATTGGTTATTAGGGACGCTGGAAATACATCCCTGTATGTTCTGCGGCAACATCCCTGCTGCCGAAGCCCTAATAATCAATAACTCACAGCCTTACATACAATTACCCTGAGTAGTTACTTGTATGTCATGAAAACTTATCCCCCATTACTGGAACTAATCTATGCAAATACAGCTTGCATTTCTTACAGTCATCGTAATCTGGTCAACTACACCATTGGCAATTAACTGGAGTGTGGATGAGGTTGGTTTTTTATTTGGTTTATTATGCGCTACAAGATTCCTCTGCATAGCAAAGCACTGTTGGCGTATCTGGCATCAGGTATTGGTATTTATGTTGCTATGCTTTTTGGTTACTGGGGTGCCATGTATATACCCTCTGGCTGGATATCGGTAATCTGGGGGTTGTCACCTATCTTCACGGGTATCCTGGCACAAAGAGTGCTGGGTGAGAAAAACCTGGTCTGGAACAGGATCCTGGGCGCATTACTGGGCGTAGCTGGTTTAGCTGTGATCTTTTTACATAGCACTTCGCTGGGAAAGAATGCGACCTTTGGTGTGTTTTTATTATTAACAGGGATACTTGGGCAAACGGGTACGGCTGTCTGGATAAAGCAGATAAAAGCAGACGTGAATGGTCTGGTTATGTCAGCAGCGGGATTACTGGTTTGTATTCCGATGTTTGTATTAAGTTGGTGGCTGTTTGATGGCCACTTGCCTGAGCAGGTTGCTGGTCGCACAGTTGCATCTATCTTTTACCTGGCTTTCTTTGGATCAGTTATTGGCTTCTCAGCCTATTATTTTTTGTTAAACAAGGTCGAGGCATCCAGAGTATCGCTGGTGACTCTAATAACCCCTGTAACAGCGTTGTTGCTAGGTCATTATTTCAATCAAGAAGCACTGGGCTTCTCTGTGATTATTGGTACTGCCATGATTTTATCCGGGCTGTTTAGTTATGAGTGGGGCGAGAAAATTGCAATGAGGCTACAAACGTAGCTACTCAGCATAATGATATGTCAACAACTTGCCGCCTCCACTGCTGTATGCGCTGAGTGGTTACGTGTAAACGCTGTTTCCCTTACGATAATTCCAGAATGCGGCTGTTAGCCTCGATAAAATCTTTAATAAAACTTTTTGGGCGGGCGCTGCTAAAGCGCTCCACTTCAATACCATCCTCAAACAGGATAATCGTTGGAAAACCTCTGACCTGATACTTGCCAGCAAGCTTCATATTATCGCCTTCATCGACTTCAAGCTTTGCCAGTAGTACATTGCCATGATAGTCGTTTATTACCTCTTCCAGCACGGGGGCAATAAACAGACAAGGGCTGCACCAGTCTGCCCAGAAATCGACCAGTATCGGCTTGCTGTGCGATGCCTGGAGCACTTTACTTGCAAAATCTTCAAGATGAACGTCAAATATGAAAGGTTGTAATGTCGTCATAGCCCTATTGGATTCTAAGTTTAAAGGTGGGTCGCTGATCACTGGTAATCAGATTGTGTTGCATTAGCCACTGCTTTGCATCTTCAGCATCTTCTGTAAACCAGCGTAATGCGGAACCTAGCCTGAAAGTATACCCCCAGTTGTCCATATCCTGCATCATCCGTTTGCTACCCATTTCTGGTAACTGATCAGCGAGAAGAATTTGCAAGTAACAAACTGCATTCTCTTCGTCATAATCCCCTTCCGCATTTGTATTCAGCACGGATCGGCGCGCCTCATCCATGCAAATGTAATGACAGGCTTCATGTAAAATGGAGTGAATGGGAGTGTCATTACGGGTATACAGTGTATTACCAATAAGCCCTGCTTCAGTATCACCCCAGTAGCTGCCGGGAATTTCCGCACCATCTTTCACCTGCTCTAAAGTAAGTGAGTAGTAGGAAAGCAAAGATGGCAGCGATGAAGATTGGAGGTTCTGATAAATTAGAACAGTTGGCGACATTATTGTGAGCTTGCAAAACTAAGTCTTATTGTTAAACATGGTTAATACACTGTCATCCTGAGAGGCAGGTATATTTTTCTGCTCATAACGCAAATACTTGTAGCCAGTCGATTCACTGATCTGGTTTATTAATGTACCAAGTACATGCGCTTTTGCCTGTTTCAGGCGTTTCAGGCTGGCAAGCACATCTGCCTTGCGAGTTGCTTCTGAATGGATAGTGACCAGTGTTGCATCAGTAATATGACTAAGAATAAGTGCATCAGCAAGACCAAGTACTGGTGGTCCATCAACGATAATACGATCATATTCAGCTTTGGATTTTTCAATGAGTTCCTTAATACGACGACCAGAGAGCAGTTCAACAGGGTCTGGAGGCAAAGGCCCCGAAGTCAGTACACGAAGACCTGCTACAGTAGTTTGTTGAGTTGTACTGTGTAAGTCAGCACTACCTGTCAGATAATTACTTAGCCCCAGACGGTTATCAAGTTTTAGCAATGTATGTATTGACGGATTGCGCAGGTCTGCGTCAATCAGTAATACATTTTCGCCAGCCAGGGCATATGCCATGGCAAGGTTCACGGCAATACTGGTTTTGCCTTCAGCAGGTTCCGAGCTGGTTAAAAATAGTGTATGTGGAGCACCATTCTGAGTAGAGAAACTTAACGCAGTGCGCAAAGAACGGATGGCCTCTGAAATATGTGAGCGTGGCTCCTTAATAATTTGCGCGGCTATTTCTTCACTGGAATGATTTTTGTGTTCAGGGATCATGCCTAATACTGGCAAGTGGGAAATTCTTTCAAGCTCG
>JALVFC010000167.1 GCA_027030285.1 Thiotrichaceae bacterium
ATTTTGCTGACATTTTTTCGCCTTTATTCCATGCCTGACCTTTGAAGTGCGAAATGTCGAGCTTGTAAAAAGCAATAGCTTTTTTCAGGGTTTCGTAATTACCACCGTATGGAGCTACATTCAGGTTGATAAGTACTTGTCGGAGAGATCGGGATTCCAGTATTGCCCTGACAAGTTGATCGCGTGAGTATTTACGTAGTTTCATGATCATTCCATTGAAAGTGTAGAGACTTGACGGCTCCTGCCTAAGTCATGGTATTAACGCTATGATAGGGTAAAGAGAAAGTCCAGACCCCAAATGCCTTATGGTAGTAGCGAAAGCTATAGTGGGTAAGAAAATCCCTCGGTGGCAACACCGTGCCGGTTCGATTCCGGCCCCGGGCACCATTTTTCCTCCTGTTTACCGCAAGTTAACTATCCCGACGTTTTGCCGGCATCCTCCGCCTGGCAGTATCTCCTTGTATTTACTGTTAAATATACTGATTCTGTCAACCTGCTCACCAGCCTGCCAGATTATTCGGAAAAATTTACAAATATCTCTTTTCAGACGACAAGGCGATGAAATACTTTATGGAATGGCTATAACAACATGTTTAATATATTTAATTATTGGTATATATGGCTGTTACCGGCATACGGGATCTTATTCTAATCCATCAAAATGACGGTAAACTTTACATAAATAATCGCCTTAAATTAAAATACTATATTATTCAATAAGATAAAAAACGGCACAAATTTTGCTAATTCAGTGCGAACAATGGCGATTGCCCGTTTGCACATGTAGTTGGTGGCTGGTAAGTCGCGGAACCTGGACTAGAATCTGGAATGCACAAAGATCCATACGGCAATTGTCAGTTAGATAGTTGACCAGATCTTTGAGGGGTGCAAATGAACAACCAAAATACTGTATCCGTTTTGCAGCGCATAGTGCGTGTCGGCGCACTAGTATTCAGCTGTTTATTACCGGCATCACTGCTGGCCGAAGTGTCACTGTCGTCCCCCGATCAATTGACTCATGCCGAAAACTTCGTAGATCTTGAAAAAACTGAAGTTGCACTTGACCCGGTCATGTCAGTCACTGTGCAGGAAGATGCCGTTATTCAGGAAGATGCCGTTATTATTGATGAGGCACAGCGGACCCGGCTCGTTTCAGCCTCATTGATACCGTCAGGCAGGGAAGCCCGGCCTGACGGGACAGGTAAAGCACTTCAGCCGGTCAGTCACAATGTGGCTACCGACCTGGTTTCCGCCAGCAGCCAGACAGAGTCCCGGCAGATGTCGTATGCACTCATTCTGGCGTTAATCGCGCTTATCGGACTGGTGCCGGTTTCCCGGCGCAGCCAGTAAATTTCCCCTGCTGTGTCTTTTCGCATGACATTCAAGTGTCGGCGCAGGCGTGAACGTATGGTTTCCGGAATAGTGCTGTGCGGATTTGCGTCACAATAAAGGTTTATAATTAAAGGTACCTTAGGGTACGGATAAATATGAGGACAAGCCTGCCGCTACAGGCTATGGCCGGAAAAACGTCATAAATTCAGTGAAATAATCAGGGATGGTAGCAGCTTGCACGTTGGTGTTTTAACAATTCAGACAGACCGCCATGACTAACCTGCTGGCCCTCGTTGCCGCGATGGCAATCAGTATGGTACTGATCCCGCTGATGTCACGTGTGGCGGCCCGTCTCGGGCTTGTCGATATCCCCACAGAAAGAAAGGTACATTGTGCCCCGGTTCCCAGGGTGGGTGGCATTGGCATTGTGATCGGCAGTCTGGTTCCTGCCATGCTGGTACTTACACCGAATACGCTCAGTCAATCCTACGTGTTCGGTGCCTCGGTGCTGTTTCTCTTTGGCTTGTGGGATGACGCGGTTGAAATCGGGCATTACCCGAAATTTATCGGGCAGATTATTGCTGCACTGATTGTCATACTCTATGGCGGTCTTTATGTTGAGCGCTTTCCGTTCCTGGAAGGTGGCGTTATCTCCCCGGACTTTGGTATTCCATTCACTGTGATCGCCATTGTCGGCATGATCAACGCCATGAACCATTCCGATGGACTGGATGGCCTGGCGGGGGGAGAGTCCCTGTTCAGCCTGGGTGCTTTCGGATTGTTGGCTTTTCTGGCCAATGACGGTGTCACGGCAATGGTGATTATCGTGACAGTGGTAGGCGGAATTCTCGGGTTTTTACGCTATAACACGCACCCAGCACGTGTTTTTATGGGGGACTCCGGTAGCCAGTTCATTGGTTTTACGCTGGCATTTCTTGCCATCTACCTGACGCAAAGAGTCGACACCTCGCTCAGTCCGGCCGTCGTGCTGTTGCTGCTGGGATTGCCGATAGCCGATATCCTGGTGGTGTTGTTCAAGCGCGCTGCACATGGCATGAACATTTTCCGCGCAAGTCGTAACCATATTCATCATCGATTGCTTGACCTGGGTTTTGTGCACCGGGAATCCGTCATCATTATCTATTCGTTGCAGATGATATTTGTGACAACGGGTATATTGATGCGGAATGAGGATAACTTTACTATTTTCGCGACCTACATTGGCTACTGCGTCCTGGTATTTGCGGCCATAAACCTGGCCGAATGGACCGGCTGGAAGCTGCAGCGACCGGAGCATCATGACAAGAGCAAAATCCTTGCTCACGAAGCGCTGAAAAATGTACTGGTGGTAGCACCACGTCGTTTTCTTGCTGTGAGCATTCCGCTATTCCTGGTCGTGGTGAGCCTGCTCGTAACCAGGGTGCCGGATGATTTTGCCAAGATGTCGTTACTGGTCTCGGTACTGATCGTGGTGGACCTGTTCGCCGGGCGTGGTAACCCTACCTTCATGCGACGTGCGTTGATTTATGTCATCGCTGCCCAGACAGGTTATCTGTGGGTCAATTATCAGCCGCAGTGGATCCCGTTTGCCGACGCACTGGAAACAGTGCTGTTTTTACTGATGGCCATCGCATTTGCCGTGGCAGTCAAATTCTCGCCACGCCGGCGCAAGGTTGAATTCGACCTGACTGCCACGGACTACCTGGTAGCGTTCAGTGTACTGGCTGTGCTGATCACCTCGAGAGGCAACCTGTGGGGCAGTGGCAGTGTTGCGTTTGTGGTTCAGATGGTCATCATATTCTATGCGTGTGAATTACTGATTACCGAGAAACGCGGTGGCTGGAGCTGGTTGAGTGTGTGGTCAATGGTCGCCGGCCTTATACTGGCCGCAAGAGGGTTCTTCTTTGGTTAACGCCCGCATTCCGGGTCAATAACAACAGAGTGGCAGGTCGATGACCCCCGAGTTCTGGAAAAACAAAAATGTGCTTGTTACGGGCCATACCGGTTTCAAGGGTAGCTGGCTTTCTCTCTGGTTGCAGAGCATGGGTGCGAGGGTATCGGGCTATGCCTTGCCACCGCCAACACAGCCGAGTCTGTTTGAAACCGCGAATGTCGCAAATGGCATGCAGTCTGTCGAAGGTGATATCCGCGACCTGGCAGGGCTGACCAGACAGATCGAGGCGTGTAAACCCGAGATTATTATCCATATGGCGGCCCAGGCGCTGGTACGTTATTCCTATGACAGCCCGGTGGAGACTTACGAAACCAATG
>JALVFC010000168.1 GCA_027030285.1 Thiotrichaceae bacterium
ACAAAGCACGATTAGATGCACTAAAAAGAGATTCTGAACAGAATCAATAGAGATGCCAATATGTTTAATTTATAGGTTTTTTAAACTATACTCTAGCAGTATCGCTAGAGAAAAATAGTCAAGCTAGCAAAAATGAAACAACAACTTGGAATAAAATACTTTCAACTCACGCTACTTACCTTGACAGCAACAGTTGTTAGCACATGGGTTTATGCGGGTGCATCTGATCATCTCGCAAGAGCAGCAACAAGAATAAAACACATTGAGGGCAATAACGTGTCAACATTATCCCAGTATTCAGATATTACATATCTTGTAGAACTTATAGCATTAGGTCTGGTAGTTGCTGCATTGCTTGCAGTAACATTTTCAATTTTTACTCGCCAGGGAGTCAGCAAACGCGAACAAAAGAAAATTCTTTCCTTACGACGCAGTGCTGAGCAAGATAAAAAAGTATTCGACCAAACACTGTCTGAACTAGATAGTATTGGCAAAAAGATCAAGGAAGATGCTACTGAAGTTCATGAACAACTCAATAAGACGACAGAAAAAACCCACGAAATTGAACAGCGTGCAGAAGCAGTAGCCACTATTGAGTTAGATATGAAGCAGCTCATCGAGGGCACAACAGAGAGAATTAATCACATTAAGGAGTACTGGGAGCAGCAGTTGAAAGAAACCACTTCCGCCATGAACCAAATCAACGCCAATATGGAAAGTGGCCTCAAACAAACTGCCGAACAAAGCAAACAGGCAGAAATACTGTTGAAAAACCTGTCTGAGCTGCATTCGGCAACTGTAAGTGAAGATGGCAAATCTGTTAATGCAGCTATCAGAGAAACTCTGGAACAAACACTGACTGAATCAAAAGAATTACTAACCCAGATAAAAGACTATAAAGAACAAGCACGTGTCGCTTATTCTTCTTTCACCAACACCCTGAGCAGCTTTGAGTCCCAGGCTCATGAACAGTTTGATGATATTTTCAATACTGCTGATATAGCCCGCCAGGAGCTAAATGCCAACCTGGACGAAAGTCGTGAGTATATGAAAATATTCCGCAAGGATAAACATAATGAGGCAGCCGAAAGAAACCTTATCCTTGAAGGTATAGATAAAACACCAAAAGAAAAACAAACCACAACAGTAGAAAGCAAAAAAGACAATACCGAGAATACTGTCATCATTAGCAATGAAGGTAAAGAAGCCCCTAAATCCAACTATCGCCGCAGGGGTAGACCTATTATTGGTATGACAGATGCTGAAGACTTAACAGATCCATCCTTACTCAAAGAGTATGGATCTCAACCAGTTTCACCTGCTAACGAAGATAAAAATCTGGTTTCGCTATTTTCCAAATTTCGTCATTCCTGAAAGACTTTCTTCCACTGAAAACAATAATTGGATGTTTTCCTGTGGATCCGAAGCGAAATAACACAGTATTTTTCTATGGATGCTTGACTGATAGCAGATAAACTTCCGGCTTCTACCTCCAGCATATCTGCTGTTTTTTTGCTATCATCCCAGCTTTAATCTCATTGAAGCCTTACCTATGAACGTAATCTTGGCTAACCCACGTGGCTTTTGTGCTGGTGTTGACCGAGCAATTGAAATTGTCGATCAAGCCTTGCAGCAATTTGGCGCCCCTATCTATGTCCGCCATGAAGTCGTGCATAATCGGTTTGTAGTCAACAACCTGCGAGACAAAGGGGCGATTTTTGTAAATGAACTGGACGAAATTCCAGATGATAAAATCGTTATTTTCAGCGCACATGGTGTTTCCAAGGCAGTTCAGGACACTGCCAGGCAGCGCGGATTAAAGGTTTTCGATGCCACCTGTCCGCTGGTTACCAAAGTCCACCTTGAAGTCCTGCGCTATAGCAGAGAAGGACGCGAAACCATTCTCATTGGGCATAAAGGTCACCCCGAGGTTGAAGGCACAATGGGGCAATATGATAACTCTCACGGTGGAGCAATTTACCGTGTGGACTCCGTTGCAGAAGTCAACGAACTACAGGTCAGAAACCCCGATAAAACAGCCTTTGTCACACAAACCACACTGTCTGTTGATGATACCTGCATTGTCATTGAAGCACTTAAAAAACGCTTCCCGAAAATTATTGGCCCGAAAAAGGATGACATTTGCTATGCCACACAAAACCGTCAGGACGCTTTGAAGCGCCTTGCCGATTCCTGCGATGTGGTACTGGTCGTCGGCTCACCAAATAGCTCCAACTCGAACCGCCTGAAAGAGATCGCAAAAAAACGCGGCAAGGCCGCCTACCTAATTGATGGCGCAGAAGATATACAGGAAAGCTGGTTTACTGGAGTGAAAAATATTGGCTTGACGGCAGGCGCTTCAGCCCCCGAGGTACTGGTTGAAGCCGTATTGCAACGGCTCAAAGAACTGGGCGCGCGCATTACCTCCGACAATCAGGGTATCGTGGAAAACATTTCATTTGTACTACCCAGAGAACTGCGCACCTCATGACTCCAGACTGGTCTTATATTACCGGACAGCTCAGCCAGGCAACGGGTGAAAGCATCAACTTGCACCATCCGCAAGCTGTCGGTGGCGGCTGTATTAATGATGCATGGAAAGTAAGCGACCAACGCAACAAACTCTGGTTTGTAAAAACCAACAAACCTGGCAAAGTCGATATGTTCGCAGCAGAAATGGAAGGCTTGCAGGAAATTTTAGCCGCAAACTCCATAAAAGCCCCCCAGCCCATTTGCTATGGAGCTAACCAACGACACGCATTTCTGGTAATGGAATACCTGGAACTAACAGGACATGCCAACGCTGCTACAACGGGAGAACAGCTTGCCCAGATGCACCAGCATACACACTCTCAATTTGGCTGGCATCGAGATAACACCATAGGCTCAACCCCACAGATCAATACCCTGACAGCACAATGGACAGAATTCTGGAAAGTACACCGCCTTGAATATCAACTAACACTCGCACTCAACAAGGGGTTTCGCCGTACCGATTTTGAACAGGGCTTAAAGCTTGCCGAGGCTATTCCCTTGTTTTTTACCGACTACCAGCCTGTTGCATCATTACTACACGGTGACCTGTGGGGCGGAAATTGCAGTGCTGACAAACAGGGAAACCCCGTGATCTACGACCCGGCGGTGTATTATGGTGACCGCGAAACCGACCTTGCCATGACCGAACTGTTTGGCGGCTTTGGGGCACGCTTCAAAGATGCCTATCATGCCACCTTCCCCATTGACCCGGGGTACAGCACACGCAAAACGCTATACAACCTCTACCATATTCTCAATCACTATAATCTATTTGGCGGTGGCTATGCTGCACAGGCTGTCAGTATGATTCACAGCTTGCTCAGCGAACTGCGATGATCCCTGCCTGATTTCGCCATCCCCTGGACAAATCACCGAGCAGACCATCTTCCTGATAAAACACCACATCCAGATTCTTGCAAAAAGTCAGCAACTCCCCATTTTTCAGTAAATAATCCGGATTTTGCGGACCCGTTTCCGCAACTTTTTGTACGCTCCAGGTTTGATAAAACAGCAAGCCAGATGGGGCAAGTTGCTCAATTATTTCCGCCATCAAGTCACGCTTT